>JAEUJR010000028.1 GCA_016793585.1 Archangium sp. | reverse complement strand
CTTCCGTGCCGACGCGACCCTGGTGAATGGGCCTGACACTTTCGAGGTGGTGAGCGCGAAGGCCGAGCCGAACGAGGTGTTTCGCATCGGCACGCTGGTGAGCGAGGCGTTCGACGAGCTCGGGGTCGAGACGCGCACGGCAGCACACAAGGACCAGTGGCGACGTGAGCTCGCCGAGGCGATTCCCGACCTGCTGCGCCTCGATGCGTCGAAGCCGGTGGTGACGTTCTTCGGCGGGTCAGGCTTCGCGTCGGGGTGTCGGCCCGTCATCGATCGGCTGATTCACCACCCCGACCTGGGCACGAAGTTCTCGATGGTGGTGCTCGCGGGGCGGGACGCGCAGTTCGAGACGGAGTAGCTGACGTTGCACGGCGGCAAGCCGGGCTTCTTCGTGCTCGGGTTCATTCCGCACCCGTTGTTGGCAAGACTGTACGCGCTGACCGATGTACCGGTGATGGGCAGCATCGCGCACTCGACGTTGCAGGAGATGCTCGAGATGCGCTGCGGGCCACTGCTGGTGCACCGGGTGATTCCAGGCACTGAGCCGCCGTACCTGCAGTTCATCGAGCGGGAGCGCCTGGGCCTCTACGAGCCGAACCCCGAGGCGATGTCGGCGCTGGTGCTCGAGGCTGCGGGCGTGACCTCGGCGTCGTTGACGCTGCGGTCGTTGAAGCAGGGGTTCGCGAGCCGGGCCAGAAAGCTGCGGGAAGAGCACAAGGCGCTCGCGCCGAAGCTGCTTCACCAGCTCGAGGTCGCGGCAGGCCGTGAGCCGAGGCGGCTGCCTGATTCGATCGCCGTCGGTGAAGAGATGCCGTCGGCCGAGTGAGCGTCACCGTTCAACGCCGGCACCTCAGTGCGCAGGAATGATGGGGCCCTTGAAGTGCCGCCGCACGCCACCGAACCACGCGACGACCAGCACCACCGCCATCGCGCCCATCGTCACGCCGACCTCTCCCGTCGGCGGCAGCGACATCAGCACCGACATGAAGACGATCCACCCGATGGCCGCGACGTTGAGCGCTGCGCCGTAACGCCCGAGCGTCCACGGGCCCTTCCTCGGCCAGCCGCGTTTGCGCGCCAGCAGCGCCATGAGAATCGGCAATCCATAACTCGAATACAGCGCCACCGTGCTGACGGCGGTGACCGTGCTGAGCGCCGAAGAGGTGGTGGTCTTCAGGAACGAGCCGAGGCCGACCGCGAGAAACGCGACGCCGAGCGCACACACCACCGACACCCAGATGGCCACGTGCGGCGTCTGCCACTTCGGTGAGACCTTCGAGAGCAGAGACGAGCCCGGAAGCCCACCATCACGCGCGAACGCCCAGAGCATGCGCGAATTGCTGGTGACGCTCGCCAGCCCACAGAACCACATCGCGGCAACGCAGACCCAGACCAGCACGGTGCCGAGGCGGCCCAGGCTGTGCTCGAGCACGAACAAGAACGCGTTCTGCGCCTCGAGCGCCTGCGGGAGCGACGGAATCGCCAGCGTCACGCCGATGATCAGCACCCAGCCCGCGATGGCGCTGGCGATGACGGCGGTGAGAATGCCGCGCGGCGCGTTGATGGCGGCGTCGTGGGTCTCCTCCGATGCGTGCGCCGACGCGTCGTAGCCCGTGAACGTCCACCCGGCCTGAAGCAGCGCGACGAAGAACCCCGGCACCCACGCGCCCGTCGGCGGCGTCACCGTCTCGAACAGGAACGACACCGGCTGCTTCGGCGCGAGGAGCAGCACCGCTCCGGCCAGCACCACCACACCGGCCACGTGGTACCAGGCCGAGACGACGTTGAAGAACGCCACCACCTTGATGCCCACGTGGTTCAGCACCGCGTGCGACGTCAGCAACAGCACGAACAAGGGCAAGACATGCGAGAGGTCGGCCTCCAGGCCCAGCAGTGGCGCGAGGAACTCGGCCAGCCCGTAGTCGATGCCCGCGGTGATGGCGAACTGGCCCAGCGTGTTCAGCCACGCCGTGCCCCAGCCCGCGCCCGTGCCACCGAGAATCGAGGCCCAATGATAGAGCGCGCCAGCAGTCGGAAAGGCCGATGCCAATTCTGCCAACGACGATGCGATGCACAGCGTGCCCAACACCACCAGCGGCCAGCCCACCGTCATCGCGAACGGCCCGCCCCACGTGAGACCGTGGTCGTAGAGCGTGACCGCTCCCGTCAGCACCGAGATGACCGAGAACGAAAGCGCGAAGTTCTGAAACGCGCTGACGTCTCGTTTGAGCTCCTGCTTGTACCCAAGTGACGCGAGATCGTTCGCTTCGGTCGCGTCAGACATCGAGCACCCGCCAGAGGTACCAGGCCGCCACCGAGCGGTAGGGCTTCCACTTCTCGGACTCGAACAGCAACGCCTTCGGCGCGATGAGCCCCGCCTGCTTCGTCAGCACCGAGTAGCCCTTGCGCACGCCGAGATCGTCGACCGGCATCACGTCGAGCCGCCCGAGCCGGAACATCAGCATCATCTCGACCGTCCACTGGCCGATGCCCTTCACCTCGGTGATGCGCTCGATGATGACGTCGTTCTCGAGTGTGTGGAGCTCGCGCGCCGTCGGCACCGTGCCGTTCAGCGTCTTCGCCGCGAGGTCCTTCACGGCCAGCGCCTTCGCCTGTGACAGCCCGCAGCTGCGCAGCGTCGGCACCCGTACCGAGAGCACCTGCTTCGGCGTCGGAAAGTCACCGTCGTTCAGCCTGTCTTTCACGCGCCCGAGAATCGTCGCGGCCGCCTTGCCTGACAGCTGCTGGTGGGTGATCGACGTCAACAGCGCCTCGAAGGGCTCGAACTTCTCGGAGCGCTCGAGGCCGCACGGGCCCGCGCGTTTCACGATGGAAGCGAAGCGTGGGTCGGCGCGAACGAGCGCTCGTTCAGCGGCGCGCAAGGAAGAAGCGAACGTGGCTTTCGGCACGGCGGCACTGTAGCCGCCTGACGCACCCCCACAGAGGGAATCAGGCACACGCTTGCACGGCACGAGGTACAGTCGCCGCCGCATGAGTGCCCCGGTCGCTCCGAAGGTTCCCGGTCGAATTCTCGTCATCGACGACGACCGCTCGGCCCGCATGCTGCTCGAGCGTGTGTTGACCCGCGCCGGCCACAGCGTCTCGCTCGTCGACACCGCCGAAGAGGGCCTGCTTCGCCTGAAGGCCGAGCCGTTCGACCTGCTCGTCACCGACAAGAACCTGCCCGGCATCGACGGCCTCGAGGTGCTCAAGCAGGCCCGCTCGGTGCGCCCCAACCTGCGGGCGCTGCTCATCACCGGCTTCCCCACCCCCGAGACGCAGCTCGCGGCGAACGATCTCGGTGTGCACGCCTACGTCACGAAGCCCTTCGGCGTTCACGACATTCTCGACATCTGTGAGGCGGCCATTCGGGCGTCGCGGGGAGCTGCTGCGTGACGTCGCGCCGCGTGCTCGTCGTCGATGACGAGGCCGAGGTCTGTGTGCTGGTCGCGCGCACCCTCACTCGCGCGGGCTACGAGGTGCTGACGGCCCAGTCGGGCGAAGCCGCGCTCTCGCTGCTCGATGCCGGCCCGGTCGACTGTCTCGTCGTCGACAAGATGCTGCCCGGCATGCATGGCGGCGAGGTGATGATCGAAGCGCGCCGGCGCCTGCCCGCCCTGCCTGTGGTGCTCATCACCGGCCACCCCGAGCCGTTCTCGTTCGGCGAAGAGCGCCCCGAGGTGACGCTGGGCAAGCCCTTCAAGTCGCTGCAGGCCATCGAAGAGGCCGTCGCCATGGCCATCGCCAGTGTCGAGCAGCCCTCGGCCGTCGACACGCTGCGCGAGACCCTCACGCAGGTCGTCGCCGAGATCGCCCCGCTGCGGCGGAAGCGTGAGTGACGACCGTGGCCGAGGCGCGCTCGTACCGTGACGTCGTGGTGGCTGGAGTCGGGGCGCTCATCGCCATCGTCTCGCTCACCGCCGCGCTCAAGCCGACGCCCGCGCGCGTACGCACCACCAACACCGTCGCCGGGCACATTCAGCTCGCCGTCGGGGCATTGCAGGTTCGCCCCGCAGAGACGCTGGGCTGGGTGACGGCCACGCGCGGTGACGACGTACACGAGTCCGACGCCGTCTACGTGCCGCCAGGCAGCGAGGCGCGCGTGGAGTTCCTCGATGGTACCGTGCTCGAACTCGATGAGCGCAGCCTCGTCGTCATCGAGCCGCAGCGAGGGCAGGGCCGCTCGGTGACGCTGCGGCAAGGCTCCATCGCGGGCGTGGCAGGGCAGGTGCCGCTCACGCTCGCGACGAAAGACGGCATCGCCACGCTGCCTCCCGCCGCGTCGGCGCGCATCGACGTCTCGAAGGGCCAGCTCGACGTCAACGTGACGAAGGGCACCGCCCAGATCTCGGCGAAGGGCAAGACGACCGGCGTCGACGCGGGCTCACGCGCGCGGGTGATGGACGAGCTGGTGCTGTTGCCCTCGTGGCCGGTGACGCTGCTCTCACCCGAGGCGCAACACCGCCAGCTGTTCCACGGGGCGCCGCCCACCGTGACGCTCAGGTGGAGCGAGGCGCCCAGAGGCGCCCGGCTGCAGGTCGCCCGCGATCGGCTCTTCGCGTTCCTCTCGAGCGACCTGCCCATCGACGGCTCGCAGAAAGAGCTCTCGTCGCCCTCTGGGGGCGTGACGTGGTGGCGCATCGTCGACTCTGCCGGTCTTCCGCTCTCCGAGGCGCGCCGCTTCTCGCTCGTCGAAGACCTGTCGCCCGCGAACCGCATGCCCCGGCCCGGCGAAGTCGTGCTCGCGCCCCCGGGCACGCGCCTCGAATACGCGTGGACTCCGCTGCCCGGCGTGGGCCGCTACCTGCTCGAGGTCAGCGCGTCGCAGAGCTTCGAACCCCTCGCCGTCTCCGAGACCGTGTCGGGCACGCAGGTGAAGCTCGTCTCGTCGCTCGCCGAAGGCAGCTGGTTCTGGCGGGTGCGCGCGGCCGACGACGCGCTCGGTGAAGCGTTGCCCTCCGAAGCGTCGCGCTTTCGCATCATTCACAAGGCGATTCCCGACGCCCCCGAGCTGCTCAACCCCGAGATCGAGGTGACGCCCGCCCGTGGGAAGTGACGCGCGCCGGCTCGCCGTGATGGGGCTGTTGCTCCTCACGCCATTGATGGGCTTCGCCCAGAGCGCCCGCATCGTGCTGCGGTGGAAAGACGTGCCCGGCGCGAAGGGCTACGAGCTGCAGATCGCGAAAGACGCCGCGTTCGTCGAGGTGGTGCTGCAGACGCGCGTGCCGACGCCTGCGTACCGCTGGGAGCAGCTGCCCTCGGTGACGCACTGGTGGCGCGTGCGCAGCTTCGACGCCGAGGGCCGCGCGAGCGAGTGGAGCCAGCCCCGCACCGTCGCGCTCGAGTCGACCGTGCCCGTTCCCAGGCTGCCCCTCGACGAGGCGCTGTTGCCCTGCGCGCAGCCGGTAGAGCTGTCGTTCGAAGCCTCGCCGCTCATCACCGAGTTCGTCGTCGAGGTCTCTCAGTCGAGAGACTTCGCGCCCGCCCGGCAGCTCACCTCGAAGTCGCCGAGCGTGTCGCTGGGGCAGGTGGCCGCCGGCACCTGGTACTGGCGCGCGAAGGCCGTCGACGTGCGCGGCCGAACCGGAGAGTCGACCGGCGTGCGGCGCTTCACCATTCGACCGGGCGCTCCGAAGGTGAAGGTCGCGGGCGACGTGATTCTGGGCACACCCACCGTCACGCTCGCGTGGAGCGACGTCGCGTGCGCCGCCTCCTGGGTGCTCGAGGCGTCGACCGACACGAAAGAGAAGGTGTCGCTCACCTCGACCACCACGACGCTCGCCTTCAAGCCGAACGCCGCAGGGGAGTACCGCTGGCGGGTCGCCGCCATCGACGAGCGCGGCACGCCCGGCGACTGGAGTCAGGAGAGCGCCTTCAAGGTTCGCCTGGCGACACCCCTGCCCAGAGGAGACTCCTCGACACCGCTCAAGCTCGACCTCGCCTGGACGCCCGTCGTCGGCGCTTCGCAATACCGCGTCGAGATCGCCACCGAGCGCGACTTCAAGGCCGTGGTCTCGTCGGGGGTCGTCAACGCGCCGCAGTTCCGCGCGACCGACGTGCCGCCCGGCAAGGTGTGGTGGCGGGTTCAGGCGCGCGACGACAAGGGTCACGCGTCGCTCTTCAGCGAACCCAGAGCCGTCGACGTCGTCGCGCCCGACCCGCTCGCCAACGTCATCTGGATCGCTCCCGAGCAGGACGTCGTCGTGAAGCCGGGCGAACCCGTCGAGCTCGCGTGGAGCCGCGTCGACAAGGCCGTCTTCTACGAACTCGAGATCGACGGCCAGCTTCTGCAGGTGCCGTCGGCGCCGAAGACGTTGAACGACCTCGCCGAGGGCCCGCACGCCGTTCGAATTCGCGCGAAGGGCAACGCGAGCCGCGTCTCGTCGTGGACCGAACCGAGAGAGATCTACGTCGGCGTTCCGCCCGTGGCGCGCGCCGAGGTCACGCTGGTCGGTGACGAGGTTCGACTGGTGATGAGAGACGACAAGGGCCGCCCGGTGATGGACATCGCCCCGCGCCTGTCGGTGCAGAAGGGCCTCATCGACGCTGCCGTGCCTCGTGAGGGCTTCTTCTCGGCGAAGTGGTCTCAGCCCGGTGACGGCGAAGACGTGCTGCGCATCGAGGAGCGCGAGTTCACCACCGAGCTCGATTTGTTTCGCCCGCTCCCGCCCGTCGTCTCCGTCGCGGCGCGCGCGGGTGGCCTGTTCAACTTCTCGTCGGTGACGTCTCCCACGGCCACGCTGGGCCTCACCGTTCGGCTGCCGGTGTTGTCGCGGCGGCTCGGCGTCGAGGCGCGCGCAGGCGTGTATGCCGCGTCACGCTCCGTCGACTTCGGGCCCGAGCAGGTCGAGGCCCGCGCCTGGGTGTTCCCCTTCAGCCTGCTCGTCGGCTGGCACCAGCCCGTCGGCGCGTTCGTGCTCCACGGCGGCATCGGCCCGGCGTTTCAGCTCGCCCTGCTCAGCGTCGGCACCGCACGAGAGACCCGCGTCGTCGGCGATCTCGAGCTCGCCTTCGCCATTGGTCGCAAGCTGGGCCCGGGCTTCCTCGAGGTCGAGCTCTCGGGGCTGTTCGGAGCGCTCGATGGGCAGCTCGCGAAGGTGGCGACGAGCGGGTTGGGGTTGCGGGTGGGGTATTCGTTCGAGCTGGGAGGTCCCTGAATGACTCGACTGTCGATTCGCGCCCAGGTGGTGCTGCTCATCAGCCTGCTGCTGATGGCCGCGATGGCGCTGTACCTCACGCTCGCCACCCGCATCGTCACGCGCGACAAGGAGGCGACCGTCTATGACGTGAACGCGCTGGTCGCGGGCGCCGTGGCCGACCAGGTCGAGACCACCGTCGATGGCTTCACCGACAAGCTTCGCTACTTCGGTCAGGAGTACGCCACCACGCCCGGTGACGCCGAGCGCCGCGCGAAGTCGTTGTTCTCGGCCGATGACGAAGTGCTCTCGCTCGAGGTCGACACCGTCTCGGAGGCCGGTGTCGAGCGAGCCTTTCTCTTCGTCGACGCCGACCGCCTCTCGACGTTGAACATCGAGCGTGAAGACATTCTGCTGGCGCGCAAGCAGACCCCGGTGCCGTTCGACGTAGTGCGGAAGTCGGGAGTGTTGCTGCAGAACGCCAGCCTCGCGCCCGACCTCGCGCTGCTGCGCCTCTCGGTCGTCACCGCCGACGGCAAGGCCATCATCACCGCCGATCTTCGGCCCGAGCGGCTGCTGCGCACCGTCAACACCGGCAGCGTGACGCGGGTGTTCCTCGTCGACGCCATCGGCCGCGTGCTCGCGCATCGTGATGCCTCGAAGGTCATCGCGCACGAAGACTTCTCGGGGCTGACGCCGGTGAAGAGCGCGCTCAGCGGCAAGGCGGCGCGCGGGGCCGAGCAGTACGACGGCGAAGGCGAGCAGCGCCTGGCCAGCTATGCGCGCGTGGGGCAGGGGCTCGCGGCCGTCGTGGCCGAGGTGCCGGTCGCCGAGGTGTTCGGGGCGACCCGTGAGTTGTCGAGTCGCTCCTTCTTGTTCGCGGCAGGCATCGTGGCGCTCGCGCTCGTGCTGGCCGTCTTCCTCTCACGTGCGCTCACCGCGCCGCTGCGTCGGCTCAGTGACACCATGGCCGTCATCTCGAAGGGCGAGTACGGCGTCGAAGTACCCGTCGAAGGGGCGCC
>JAEUJR010001186.1 GCA_016793585.1 Archangium sp. | reverse complement strand
AGACGCAGGCCGAGAAGTCGGCGCGGCGCTGGGCGACGGCGGCGTTCGCGGCCTTCGATCTCGGCACCGGAGACACGCGCGATCTCGTCGAGTCGTTCACGGCCCTGGCGAGCGCGAGCGCGTCACGAGCCCAGGCGCTCCATGACGTGCAGGTTGGCCTCAAGACCCTGTCGCGGTCGGTGGGCCAGCCGGTGCTGCTGCAGATCCCCTACGACGTCACGCCGGTCGCGCCGCCCGTGTCCGACGCGCTCAAGCCCCGCTGATTTCGATCAGCCGGCCGTTGAATGGCAACTCGTCGTTCGAGTCGAAGGCGTGTAAGTCACGCCCGCACTGAATTCTGGAGGATCGCCTCGTGCTGACCATTCTTGCGACCACGCTGATCGCCGCCACCGGCCCGATGGGCGTGGTGAAGGCCGCCGACTCCGACGTGCAGGTGGTGCTGCAGAAGGACGCGACGATCGAGAAGCTCGCGACCGTGGCCGACAAGTACATCGACTTCGTCGAGCTGGCGAAGCGCGCCCTCGGCAAGAAGGAGTGGGACAAGCTCGACAAGAAGAAGCAGGAGGACTTCAGCGCGACGATGAAGGGACTCCTCCGCGCGAGCTACGCCCAGAAGGCGCTCGGTGACGGAAAGAACGGCGCGAAGTTCGAGTACGTCGGCGAGAAGATCGAAAAGGAAGAGGCCACCGTCACCGCGACGCTGGTGGTGAAGGACGACAAGTTTCCCGTCACCTACAAGCTGTTCCGCGCCGACGCGAAGAGCGAGTGGAAGATCTACGACGTGATCACCGACGACGTGTCGTTGGTGTCGACCTACGCCGATCAGTTCCGCAAGCTCATCTCCAACAAGGGCTTCGACGGCCTGCTGTCGTCGCTCAAGGCCAAGAAGGAGCAGCTCGAGAAACCGGCGGAGTCGGGCGGCGCCGCGAAGTAATCACCGCTTCGCGCGGGCGCGGTCGACGAGCGTTCGAAGCGTGTTGGCTCCCGGCAGCCGCCGAAGCTGGCCTGACTGCCCGCTCGCGATTCGCCACGTCATCGTCTCGACGGTGTCGAAGATGCGCTCCCGCATCGAGCGCCCATCGTTCACCGGAGCGTTCATGCCCACCGACTCGGGCATCGCGGGCAGCCAGCGCGGGTGACACGGCGTTCCGATCGCGAACGAGCCGGGCCGGGCAATCGTCACGGTGCGCGGCGCGTCGCCATCGAGCGGCGGGGGCGCGCCCAGCTTCTTTTCGATCTTCTCCAGCGCCTCGATCAGCTGCTGCTGTTGCTGCTCGGTCGCGGTCGCGGGCAGCGAGAGCAACAGCCGCGAGCGTGGGCCGTCGAGCAGGCCGCGGCAGAACACGCCCTGCTCCGCGAGCTGCCGCAGCCAGATGTCGGTCAGGCCTTCGTCGCCCAGCCAGATGGGAATGATGGGCGTGACCGACGGGCCGGTGTCGAACGAACGCAGACGCAGCGCCTCCTGCATCGCCTCAGCGAGATCGAGCGCGCGGCTTCGACGATGAGCCTCTGCGTCGATCAGATCGAGGCGTTTGGCGATCGCGGCCGTCGAGCCGGTTCCCACGCGCGCGGGCAGGAACGGAAGGAACGCGTCGACGACGGCGCGAACCCCCGCGATGGCCACGGCTCCCGGCCCCAGCGTGCTGACCGAGAGATCGACCTGACCTGCGAGCTCGAAGTGCTCGAGAACGCCGTTGCCGTTCGCGCCGAGCGGCCCCGGGCCGAGGGCGTCGATCACGACCACCGGTACGTGGTTTCGCTGCGTGATCTCGACCAGCCGGGGCAGGGGCGCGAGATCGCCTTCGTAGACCCGCACGCCATCGACGAGCACCACGCGTTGCTCGGCACCTGCGATGGCGAGCTGCGTCGCGAGCTGCTCGGGTGACGAGAACAACGTTCCCGTGATGCCCAGACGGCGCGAGAGCCGCACGTCGACGAAGCGCCGCGCGTCAGCCTGCTCGAGCGCACGAACCACCGTCGCGAGCGAATCGACCATCGCCGCCGAGTCGGCCTTCAGCCTCGTCGCCAGCCTCGTCTCGAGCTGGGAGACCACTGTCGAGGAGCGGCTCAGCTCGACCCCCAGCCGCTTCACCGCCGCGTTGGCTGCCTCTTTCACCCGCACGTCGGTCGCGAGCCCGAGCACGTCATCGGCCGAGGCGTTGAGCAGCCGGGAGCCATCGGTCTCGACCTCTGACGCCGACGGCACCGCGTCGACGCGCGCGTTGGCGACGAGGCGGGGGGCGCCGTGGGGCAGGGCGAGGCTGAGCGACATGGTCGGCTTGTACCCAGCACCGAACCAGCGAGCCAGCCATCGCTCGTCACGGGCCGTGCCCTCGTGCTCGACGCCACGTTCGCCGGTGCGCGGCGCCTCTCGAGACGCATGCTTGCGCCAGGTGGGTTGCCCTGCTAGTTGGCCCGCCCGCTCGGAATCACCCGGGCTGCATCACCGCACCTCTGGCAAGCCAGCAGCGCTGGAACCACGTGCGAGAGAAAGACAGGAATCACATGAAGGGTCTCATCGGCAAGAAGGTCGGAATGACGCAGGTCTTCAACGAAGAAGGCAACGTCGTTCCCGTGACGGTCATCGACATCACCTCGTGCGAGGTCATCGGTCACCGCACCATGGAGAAGGATCAGTACACGGCCGTCATCCTCGGCTTCAAGGACGCCAAGGAGAAGCACCTGACGAAGCCGATGGCTGGCGCGTTCAAGAAGGCCGGCGTGAAGGCGAAGCGAGTCATCCGCGAGTTCCGCGTCGAGGCCGCCGAGCTGGCGAATTTCAAGATCGGTGAGCCGGTGAACGCGGGCTCCCTCTTCAAGAAGGGCGAGCTGGTCGACGTCACGGGCATCACGAAGGGCCGTGGCTACCAGGGCGTC
>JAEUJR010001141.1 GCA_016793585.1 Archangium sp. | reverse complement strand
GGGTAGGTCGTCTCGGGGTTCGATTGAGCGCCAATCCACCCGTCGCTCGTCAGCTTCTGCCGCACGAAGTCGTTCTCGGCTGCGCTCGTCAGCGTCGCGAGGTAGCCCTGCAGCCCGAGGTAGGTGCGCGTCGTCGCGTGGCTCCGGGCCTGAGTCCACGTGCCGGAGTACGAGATGAACTCGTAGAAGTGCCCGTTGGCGCCGTTGGCGACGCCCGAGCCGATGGCGAAGGTGATGGTGCGCAGCGCCGTCGAGGGGAAGGCGCCCGCGGTGTTGGAGTACCGCACCGAGCGCAGCGCGGCCTGGTAGTCGGCGGCCGGCGCCGTGCCAGCGAGCGTGAGAATGCCGGTGCTCGAGTTGTAGGTGCCGGTGATGCCGTTGGTGGTGGTGAAGACGAGCCGGTCTTGCGCGGCGACGAAGCCGGTGCCGATGGTGACGGTGGCGCCGGTGAGGTTCTGCGCGCCGACGACGGTGAGGGTGGGGTCGATGACGACGTCTGCGCCGGTGGCGTCATACAGCGTCGTGCCAGCGCTCGAGTCGATGCCCGGCGCCGTCTCGCACTGCAGCGAGCCGGTGTTGCACTGCTGGCCCTGCGCGCAGTCGGCCGTGACGGCGCAGCCTCCCGGAGGAATACAGCTGTTCGCGTTGGGGCTGCACGCGCCGCTCTGACAGTCGGTGCCGCTGGTGCACGAGCCTCCGTTGGTGACGCCGCACTGGCCGTTGCTGCCGCACACGTTGGTGACGCACTGGCTGCCGGTGGAGCACGGCGTGCCGGTGCCCGCCGCGCAGGTGCCCGTCGCCACGTTGCAGAGCCCGCTGCTGCACACGGTGGCCTGGTTGCCGGCCGTGCACGGGCCCGAGCCGTTGGGAATGGTGGTGATGGTGACTCCGCCGCTCAAGGTGCCCGTCGCCGGGAGGCGCTGCACGTCACCGGCGTAGGTGGCCCCGACGGTGTGCGCGCCGACGCCGAGCGCGCTGCTGCTGACCGACGCGAGGCCGCCGGTGATGGTGACGGGTGACCCGAACGCCACGCCATCGACGAGGAACTGGGCCGTGCCGGTCGCCGCCGATGGCGAGAAGGTGGCCGTGAGGGTGACGCTGGTGTTGAGCGGCGCGGTAACGTGCGAGCTCGAAAGCGAGATGCTGGTGAGCGCGCGCACCTGGAGCGCCCGGGTGTCGGTCAACGTCAACACCGGGTCGCCGGTGCTGCCGCCGTACTCGACGAGGTAGCCCGCGAGGCCGTAGCTGCAGGGCAGGTCGTTCCACCGGCCCGAGTTGGCGAAGTAGATTTGCCCGCAGCCTTCACCGCCCGAGTTGTTCGGCTCTCCAGCGGCCCAGTTGCTGTAGCCGCCGTTCACCGCCGTGCAGGTGCCCGACGAGGGGTTGCTGCAGAAGCCCGTGCCGGCTTCGGGGCCCGTCACCCAGTACCAGGTGCGCGGGTACGTCGTCTCGGGGTTCGACTGAGCCCCAATCCACCCGTCGTTGGTGAGCTTCTGGCGCACGAAGTCGTTCTCGGCCGCGCTCGTCAGCGTCGCGAGGTAGCCACGCAGCCCGAGGTAGGTGCGGGCCGCTGCGTTGGTGCGCGCCGACGTCCACGAGCCGCTGAACGACACGTACTCGTAGAAGTGGCCGTTGGCGCCGTTGGCGACGGCCGAGCCGATGGCGAAGGTGATGGAGCGCAGGCCCGTGTTCGGCAACGCGCCGGCGAGGTTGCGGTACTGCACCGTGCGGAGCGCCGCCTGGTAGGCCGCGCTCGTCGCCGTGCCCGACAACGTGAGAATGCCCGTCGTCGTGTTGTAGCTGCCGGTGATGCCGTTGCCCGTCGTGTAGACGAGCCGGTCTTGCGCGCTGACGAAGCCGGTGCCGATGGTGACGGTGGCGCCCGTGAGGTTCTGCGAGCCGACGACGGTGAGGTCGGGGTCGATGACGACGTCGGCGCCGGTGGCGTCGTAGGTGGTGGTGCCGACGCTCGAGTCGATGCCCGGGTAGACCTCGCACACGCCCGCGTTGCACTGCGCGCCGCCGGTGCAGTCGGCCGTCACCGCGCAGCCGCCCAGCGGCATGCAGGTGTTCGCGTTGGGGCTGCACGCGTTGCTGACGCAGTCGGAGGCCGCGGTACAGGCGACGCCGAGCACGCCGCCGCAGGTCTGCGTGGTGACGTTGCACTGGCCCGAAGCACAGGCCGCGTTCAGCAGCGCCGGCGCGGTGCAGGTGTCGTGCAGCCCGTCTTGAGGCAGCGCGGCGCCATTGGCCCGCTTCGCGCGGCAGGTGTACGTCGAGCGCTCGCAGTAGCTGGCGATGTCACAGTCGGCGTCGACGAAACACGCGTCGGTGCGGTTGGGAATGCAGACGCCGCCGGTGCTGCAGTTGACCGTCTGGCAGACCGAGCCTTCGGTGGCAGGCGTGCACGGCCCCTGGCCGAGGCCGAGACACGACGAGGGCCCGAGGTCGATGCCCGTCGGCACGATGACGGGGTCGGGGTTCGCGTACTTGCGAACGTACGTGTAGTCGACGCGCGAGATGGGGTTGGGCAGGCCACCCGAGTGGTCGAACTGCCAGTACGCGCTCTCGGTGTCTGCGACGGTGCAGGCCAGCGAGCCCAGCGTCACCTGAAGCTTGGTGCCCACCTTGTTGTAGATGCCGAAGGTGACGCTGCCGTTGGTGGCGTTCTTCTCGTAGAAGAACTCGGTCTGGAAGAAGGTGGTGACGCCGGGCACGTTCGCCCAGCGCGGCGCGACGTCAGCCTGCTGCGTGCAGACGCCCGGTGACGAGCCACGGCCGATGAAGACGTAGCTGTAGTCGTACGACATCCACGTGGCGCCAGACCAGGTGCGCGACGACCAGTGCATCTCGGCGCCAGGAGAGCCGGGCGCAATCATCGTCGCCGCGCCGAACTCGATGTCTGCACCCGAAGCCGACTGCGCATCGGTGCGCACGCCGAACACCGTCTGCCCAGCCGCGAGCACCTTGTTCTTCGACCAGAAGCCCGAGGCTCCGCCCGCCGTGGTGGCGTAGCCGCCGCTGCGGCTCACCGGGCCGTAGACGTTCCACTTGGCGCTGTCGAGCGTCGACCCCGCGGCGTTGAAGTCGTCGAAGAAGATGGGGAAGACGGCCGCGCCGTTCGACTCGCTGGTGGCCGTCGGGTTGCCCCAGAACATCGACAGCGGGGTCGAGGTGCCGGGCGTCACCGCCGGCAACTTGAGCCACACGTTCGTCGTCGTCGTGTTGCAGGTGCCGTCGGCGACCCAGAAGGGCACGGCGTCGGTGGGCGTGCACCCGTCTCCGGCGAAGACGCGCAGGTCGGCGCAGTCGGAGCGCATGCGGCCCGCCGAGATCTCGGCAGCGGTGTCGATGAGGAAGCGCACCTGAAAGTCGGTGAGGCTCTGCGCGCCCGTCGCGGTGTGGGTCACCAGGTAGCGCTTGCCGACGGAATACCCAGCCAGCGTCGAGGCCTGTTGTGTTCGGCCAACCTCGGCCTTCGGCGCTCGAACATCGTTGGTGCAGGCGGTGAAGATGGCGAGACAGCTGGCGAGGGTGAGTGTGAGGCGCGTGGTCATCGTCTGAGTCCCCGGTCGCGGTCAGGTCCAGGGGACCCACCGTGTTGGCGAAGACCCCGACGCGATGGCCGGGGCCCTGGTGGAACGTGCGGCTGTGCAAGGTGCGATCCCTCGCGGGGCGTCAGAGGGTTGACGCGCGCAGCGGTTGATCAGCTGTGAAGCCGAGGTGGATCAATTCGCGTGATGTCCAGCAAGGAGCCGCTTGACGCTGCGCTCGAAGTCGAGTGACTCGGGCGCATGCGTTTCGTGCTCCTCGCCCTGCTGAGCCTCTCGGGCTGCGCTCGTTCACCCGCTGCGCCTGTGGTGCCGGTGGTGCGCGTCGACGTGTGGCACGACACGGTTTGCCCGTGGTGTCGCATCGGGCTGCACAACCTCGACACCGTCGTCGCGTCGACGAAGGACGTGCGGGTCGACGTCGTTCACCACGCGTTCCTGCTCGACCCCGAGACGCCGCCCGCAGGTCGTGACTTCCGCGCGCACCTCGGCGCGAAGTTCGGCGGTGTCGAGCGCCTCGAGCCGATGTTCCAGCGGGTGTCTGCGGCGGGGGCGCCCTACGGCGTGCGGTTCGCGTGGGACAAGATTCGCGTCTCGCCCGACACGACGACGTCGCACGCGCTCATCGCGTGGGCGCCGGTCGAGAAGCGGGCTGCGCTCGTCGATGCGATTCACCAGGCGCACTTCGAGGAAGGGCTCGACATCGGAGACGTCGACGTGCTGGCGGCGCTCGCGAAGTCGAAGGGGCTCGATGCGGAAGGCGCGCGCGCAGCCATGAAGGACACTGCTCGGCGTGAGGCGACGCGAGCCGAGGCGCTGGCCGCTGCGAACCAGGGCATCACCGGCGTTCCCCACTTCGTCATCGGCGCCCAGCAGCTCGACGGCGCCCAGTCTCCCGAGGCGCTGACGGCGGCGATTCGGGCGGCCGTCGTGAAGTGATCAGAAGGGCTGCGCGGGTTCGCCGTCACGAGTGCCAGCAGCACTCCGAGCGCAACCGAGATGGCGGGCAGCTTCACGCTCACATCGAGGGGAACTGCGAACCCGAACGGTCGGCTCGCGTCGCTGAGCCGTCACTGACGAAGGCGGCGTTCGAGCTGCTCGAGGTCGGCGTTCGGCATCTCTTCGAGGCTCACGCCTTCACGGAGCAGGGCTTCGACGAACAACTGGTAGCGCAGGTAGAGCCCCGACTTCGCGTAGTCGAGCTCGACGTCACCGTTCCGAAAGCGCGTTCGCTCGGCCTCGAAGTCGAATGCGCCTCCCTTGCCGATGAGATCCGCATAGCCCTCGAGCATCCACGACGGGCGCTGGAAGTAGGCGACGCGGCCCAGCTTGCGCGCCATCGCCGTGTGCGTGACCTCGTGCGCGAAGTAGTACGTGAGCGTTCGCACACCGGGCACTTCTTTGCCGTGAGGCCCGATGAGGCGGTCGTTCGTGACGTTGGCCGGGCGCACGTAGATGTTGCCGGTGACCCCCATGAGCGAGACCGCTCCCACGTTTCTCGCCCACGGCACGAAGAAGGTGAACAGCGCGGGCGTGTCGCAGAGATAGAGGTCGTACGAATCACTCGCGTCGAAGTACGGCGACTTCGCCGCCCGGTCGTGCGCGGCCTGCAGAATCGTTCGCGCTTCGGGAGGCAGCGGCTCGCGCGAGTGCAGCACCAGGTTCTCGACGCGAAGCTCGTGCGCGAAGAGCAGCGAAGGGTTCAGCGCCACCGCCGCGTACAGCACCAACACCGCCGTCGGACCGCGAAGCCACCGCTTCAGTCGTCTCATCGCACTCTCCTGCGAATCGTGCGCACGACGTCGGAGCGTTTCTCGTCGAGCCACTCCCGCTCGCTGGTGTCGGGCGCTTCCACCTTGAACGCGGCTTTGAGGCCCGTCTCGAGCGCTTGCTTCTCGTGATGTTCGGCTGCGCACTCGAGGAAGTCGTCGGGCGAGAAGTACGCGTTCGCGCCCTCCTTGCCGAGAAACGCCACCAGCTTCGCCACGTTTCCCGTCTTCGCGAGCGCCATGGCCTGGGAACGAACGGTGCGCCGGGTGCTTTCACGCTCGTGCGCTTTCATCACCTGCGAGACCTTGATGGAGGCCTCCTGCGCGATGGCTTCGGGCTTCGTGCCGGGAACCCAGCGCGCCTTCTCGGTGGCCCACGCGTTCCACGCGGTCTCGAGCGCCGCCCGGTAGGCCTCGAGGTCTTCTTCGAGTTGGTGCGAGTAGCGCGTGTACTTGCGTTCGGCGGCCTCCAACGCGTCGAAGGCTTCTTCCGAAGCGAAGACACCGAGGGCGTGCAGCGCTCCACCGCCGAAGAACATCGCGGTCGCGAGTCCCGGCCGAACCGTCGTGACGGATTGGCAGTGCGTGCACGTGACGTTCACCGTCTTCGGGCGAATGCGCTTCGACAACGGAGCGCCGCAGTGCGTGCACGCGACGGCCTTGTCCGACTCTTCTTTCACCAGCCGATGCAGCGCCTTCGCCTGTGTCGCGAGCGCTTCCCGTTCGAGGTGTGTGAAGGTCTGATCAATTCGTCGGCGCAGCGCCTCGCCTTCACGCCACAGCGTGTCCCACTCGGCTTCGGTGGAGTCCTCGAGCATCGGCTCGATGGTGCCGCTCCACGCGTCGTCGACCTTCTTCGTGAGGCCGTGGAAGCGGGCCTTCAATTCCGACAGCGCGCCCGAGAGCGGAGCCGGGTCGAGCACCTCGGTCTCGACGAGGCCCGCGAGGCCATCACGCGCTTCGACCTCGAGCTCGCCGACCCGCGCGCCAACCTTGTCGAGGAACGTCTTCCATCTCGTCGCCGCAGCGCTGCTCATCGTTCACTCCACGCAAAAGCTCGACCCCTCGAGGCGTCATGGCGCTGGAGGGACCGGATCAGAGATCAGCACCACAGAACACGCAGCTCAGTGCTTCGGTCTGCCGTGGCCCCCGGCAGACCGGGCACTCCATCACGTAGACCTCAGGCCCCGACGTCGTGCCGTACTGGTGCTTCGCGGCCGTCACCTTCGCGTGTTTGAACAGCCCGCGCTTCACCGGCTCCGACGCCTTCTGCGCGTAGTGGGCCTTCGCGTGTTCGAGCAGTGTCACCAGGCCCGCTTCTGCGACCGTGCGTTGCTCCGGCGTCAACGTCGCCAGCACGAGCGCGCGCTTCGACGTCACGAGCGCCTGCAGCGCCGCGTGCACCTCGGGCACCGGAGCGCCCTTCGTCTGCTGGTTCGCCTGACACGCCCGCAACCGGTCATCTTCGGCGATGGGCCGAACGTTCAGCTGCTTCAGCGACGCACTCCACGCGACCGACGTGCCCCCGAGTGGGTCGACCTCGAGCGCGTGGTCGACCAGCCCATGCGCGCCCGAGACGACGTCACCCCACGCGACGAGAAAGTCTGACATCAGACCTCGAGGTCACCGTCTGGGTCCGACTCGCCGGCCGAGTACTTCGCCGTGTACTTGGCGTTGAGCTCTCCGTACTTCCCCGCGAGCTGGTAGTCGGTCGACAGCTTCTGCGACCAGTGCGCCGACATGTTCGACCAGTCGACCGCGGTCAGCCCGAACACCTTCTTCAGCATCGCGTTCACGTCTTTGCCCTGCGTCGCCCACGCGCCCTGCGCCGACTGAATCTCGACCCAGCGCTCGAACGACACCGGCTCGGCGCCCTTCACCTTCTTGCCGGCCACCTTGTCGTTCACGCCCATCGACGCCGACGCTTCCTGCGCCGAAGCGCCATACGCACCGACGCCGCCGCCCGCGAACGCCTTGCCGTACTCGGTCGCGATGGCCATCGCCGCGTCGGGGTTCGACTGGTCGCTCATGCGCGCGTTCCAGGTGTCGCTGGCGCGGCTCCACTTCGCTTCGTCGATTTTGTGGGGAGCGAGCAGCTTCTTGAGGTCGCCACCCGACACGAGCTTCGCGTTGATGCTGGCCCACACCTGCAACGAGACGCCTTCGACGGGGTCGAGCATTCCTGGCTTGAGCGCGTCACGCATCTTCGCGCGGCTGCCTTCCTGCCGGGCGATGAGCGCCGCGTTGGTGAACTCGGGGTCTTTGCCGTGGTGCTGCAGGAACGTCTGCGTCGCGCGCTTCCAGTGGTTGCGGTTGCGCAGGCCGTACTTCTTCAACGTCGCCTGAAAGTTCTCTTCGCCACCTTCCTGCGACTGCTCGATGTCGAAGTGCTTCATCCAGTAGCCGACGTAGTCGTCGTGCTTCCAGCCGCCCCAGTCGGGCTTGAAGTACGTCTTGCCGTTCTTCTCGAACGTCATCGCGTCTTCGTCGTCGTCGTCGTTGAAGCCGACGCCCTCGTGCGTGACGTAGTCCCACTCCACGCCGTCGCGGTCTTTCGGGCGGAAGCCAGGCCGCGCGTGCTGGCCGCGGCGGCTGTCATCATCGTCACCCGAGTCGTCATCGTCAGAGGCAGAGTCGTCGTCGTCGCTCTCCTCGGGCGCGTCGGCGGTGAGGCTCGCGAGGAACTCGGCGATGCTGCCGGCCACCTTCGTGAGCTGACCGTCGTCGGCCTGGAACACGGGGCACTTCCCACCGGCGGCCTTCTTCACGTCGAGCACGAGCGCGCCGCTGTCGATCTCGCCTTCGCCGGTCGCGTCCCATGCGGCGAACGGAATGACGCTCGGCTGTTCGTCGCGCAGGTCGTCGATGTTGCCGAACGAGAAGTCTTCGCCGACGCCGAAGTCGGGCACTCCGAAGATGGAGGCGCCCACGAGGAAGCGAACGTGGAAGGTGTCGCGGCCGTCCTGCACGAGCGGGCAGAACTGGTTGTCGTACTGCTCGAACTGCCGCTCCTTCAGAAAGCGCGCGTACTCGACGGGCAGCTTCACGCCGTAGAGCGCTTCGGTCTCTTTCACCGGGTCGGCCTCGGGCGCGCTGCCGTCGTACTCGTCGGGCAGGGAGTCATCGGCCTGCGCTGGGGGAGCCTTCGGAGCCGGCCGCGCGGGTGGTGGCGGCGGCGCCTTCTTGCCGGGAACGTGCGCGGGCACGGCCGCCGTCGACTCTTCGGCGTCACCCTCGGCTGCCTTCATGCGCTTCTGAAAGTCGGCGAACGTCTCGTCACCCATCATCGTCATCGACTCGTG
>JAEUJR010001138.1 GCA_016793585.1 Archangium sp. | reverse complement strand
GGCATGACCGAGAACTTCTCGTACTCGCACATGACGAAGCCGGGCCAGGTGAAGGTCGGCACCGTCGGCACCCCGCACCCCGGCGTGCTGCACAAGCTCGGCGAGGGCCACGAGATTCTCGTGAAGAGCCCGTGCAACACCATCGGCTACTACAAACAGCCCGAGCTCACGAAAGAGCTCTTCACCGACGACGGCTACGTGAAGACCGGCGACCAGGGTGAGATCGACGGCTTCGGCAACCTGCGCATCACCGGCCGCGTGAAGGAGCTCTTCAAGACCTCGAAGGGCAAGTACGTCGCGCCGTCGCCGATCGAGAACCGACTGCTCTCACACCCCGACCTCGAGCAGGCCATGGTGGCCGGCGCGAACCAGGGGCAGCCCTTTGCGCTCGCGGTGCTCTCGCTGAAGGCACGCAACAAGCTCACGGCCGCCGAGGGCCGCGCGCAGCTCGAGGCCGAGCTCAAGAAGCACGTCGACGAGATCAACGCGCGCCTCGACGCCCACGAACAGCTCGAGACGCTCGTGCTCGTCACCGACGACTGGACGGCCGAGAACGGGCTGCTCACGCCCACGCTCAAGCTCAAGCGCTCGGCCATCGAGAAGAAGTACGGCCCGCAGGTCGAGAGCTGGTACCGCGCGAAGTCGTCGGTGCTCTGGGCGTGAGCTACTTGCAGCACCACGCCCCGTAGGCCGCGCCGAAGCCTGCCGTGTTCAGGTTGATGCCCGGCGGCCCACAGCCGGGAACGCCGGTGTTCTGCATCGGGTAGCCGACGTACCCCGTCGCCGAGTCGACGCGGTCGGCAAGCCAGCCAATGGCGCACTGCTCCAGACCCGTCAGCTGCGCGGCGCCCAGCTCGGCGGCGGTGCACACCCGCGCCCGGTCGGCGAGACAGGCCGTGGCCGCCTGGCGCGCGTTGTAGATGTAGGGCGGGCCCGTGGCCGGTCGATAGAAGATGCACTGGCCCCGCAGCGCCCTCACGCCTGCGACTGGGCAGGCGAAGTCGGGCCCCATGTCGGCGTCGCCCAGCGTGCCGTCGAGCACGTCGCCGCCGGTGATGGTGTTGTCGGCGATCTTCGTCGAGGTGACCGCGTTGTCGGCCAGCTTGCCGCCCGTGACCGTGAGGTTCTCGAGCTGGGCGCCCGCCAGCGGCGTGGTGAAGGTGACGACCGACGTACCGACGGTGCCGACCTTCTGCTCGAGCCACGTCTTGAGCTGGTCGAAGTTCTGGTTCACCTCGCTGGCCTTCGCGGGCGTGTCGGGGCTGAAGACGACCAGCTGGCCCCATGCCGTACCGGCGACGAGCACCAGCGCCACGACGAGGCCGACGTTTCGGTGTCGTCGACGCCGCTCCAGGTCGGCGAGGCGAACGCGCAGCGCCTCGAGCTCTTCACGCAACGAGTGCTCGGTCTGATTCACGGAGAGCTCCTTCGGTGAGCGCTGCTTCACCGGTGGAGACCGCTCCCGAAACGTTACGCGGCCCGCTCTGCCTGCGAGAGCACCTCGAACACGCGCCCGAGCTGCTGTTTGTGGTGCTCGATGATGTCGTGCGGCGTGCCCATGGCCGAGGCCTTGCCCGCGAGATCCATCACGGCGGCCATCAGGCTCTCCTTCGTCGGGTGCTCGAAGTCGCCCTTCGTCGAACGAAACGCGAGCCGCACTGCGCCTTCGACGGTGCGCTGCAGCTGCTCCTGGGAGGCACCAGCGCCCAGCTTCGTCGCGGCCCGCCTGAACGTCTCGACCTGCGCGTTGAAGAAGCACTGCACCACGAGATCGCGCGCGCGCCGCGGCGTGAGGTCCACCAGGTCTTCGTCCGTGAATGTCTGCAGCATCGACACCTCCTCGTCTCAAACGTGCTGCGGGGAACTTCGTCGCGCCACTGCGTTTTCCGCGGCGGCTCTCGTGGAGAGGCGCCTTCGACCTGCTCGTCACCGCCGACCCACGACCTCCTCAGAAGATCCCACGAGCTGCGCTGGCCACTGGCTTGCTGATTCGCTCCATGCGTGATGCGTGCCCTGCTCGACGAGCTCGAAACCCTGCTGCGTGAGCGACCCTCTGACGCGGGCCTCGAGCTGCTCGTTCGTGTGCGCACGGAGTGCACCCGCATCGAGGCCCAGCTCGTCGAGGCAGCCAACGAGGTGCTCGAGCGCGACGCCATGCAGCTCGTGGAGGCGGCCACCCGCGACCTCGTGCAGAGCGAGCGTGACGCCTTCTTCCGGACGTCGTGCGACCTGCTGTGCGTGCTCGACGAGCGCCTGTGTTTCACGCAGGCCAACCCCAGCTGGCAGACGACCCTGGGCCACGACCCGACGCGGTTGCTCGGCACCACGTTGCTGCAGCTCATTCACAAGGACGACCACCAACGGGCCGGTGAGATGGCGGCGCGGGTGATGGCCGAGCTGCGGGTGTCGGAGTTCGAGCTGAGGCTCCAGGCCCGGCCGGGTGACTGGCGGTGGATCTCGTGGACCGCCACCTGGGACCCCGAACGGCAGCGGTACTTCGGCATCGGCCGCGACGTCACCGAGCAACGCGCGCTGGCGAAGGAGATCGCACAGGCCCAGAAGCTCGAGGCCATCGGTCAGCTCGCGGCCGGCGTCGCGCACGAGATCAACACGCCCGTGCAGTTCGTCGGCGACAACCTCGTCTTCGTCACCGACGCGTGGCGCGACACCCTGGGCTACCTCGACGCGGTGCAGTCGGCGCTCGACCCGTCGCAGCGGCAGGCCCTGCAGCCTCGCGCCGAAGCCATCGACCTCGATTACCTGAGGCGCGAGGTGCCGACCTCGTTGTCCGATGGGCGCGATGGGCTGCAGCGCGTCGCCGAGCTGGTGCGCGCGCTCAAGGAGTTCTCGCATCAAGATGGTGGCTCGCTCGAGCCCGCCGACGTGAACGCCATCATTCAGCGCAGCGCGGTGCTCTCTCGCGGAGAGCTCAAGCACCTCGCCGAGCTCGAGCTGCGCCTCGAAGACGTGCCGAGGGTGCCGTGCCTGCCGAACGCGCTGGGGCAGGTGATGCTGAACCTGCTGGTGAACGCCGCGCACGCCATCGAAGAGCGCACCGCGCGTGAGCGCGACTGCCCCCGGCGAATCGTCGTGCACACCCGCGTCGTCGGTGACGACCTCGCCATCTCGGTGAACGACACGGGGCAGGGCATGCCCGCCGCCGTGCAGGAGCGCATCTTCGAGCCCTTCTTCACCACGAAGCCGATGGGGAAAGGCACGGGGCAGGGGCTGAGCCTGGTCCGCACGGTCATCACCCAGCGCCACAAGGGCCGCATCTCGGTCGAGAGCACGGTGGGGCAGGGCACGACCTTCACGGTCTTCCTGCCGCTCGTGGCGACGCCAGGGCTCAGCGACGCCGCCTGAGCGCTGCGCCGGTCGAGGAGCGCTCACGCCACTGGTGCCACGCGAGAACGCGCCGGCCCACAAGCGCCGTTCGACGGTTCGTTCTGCCGCGTGCAGGCGCGCTGGGCCTTTCGGCTCCCGAGTCGCTTCCCCGTTCTCGCGAGCGGCAGGCGTCAGGCCTTCAGCGGCGCCTCCGCGACGCCCAGATCGCCAGCACGAGCAGCGACGAGACCTCGGCGTGTGAGCAGCCACAGCCCGTCTGGCGAAGCTGTTGCGGCCCGAGCAGCTCGGGGGCCGCGCCCGTTCCACCCCCCTGCGGCGCTGGCGTGCCGGCGTCGGGCTCCACGCCGGCGTCGGCTTCGGGTGCGCCCGCATCGACGATGGGGCCTGCGTCGGGCTCGACGACTCCCGCGTCGGGTTGGGGAATGACGCAACCCGTGCCCATGGCGCGGGTGTCGACGAAGCCGTGCTGGTCGGTCGCCACGGTGAACCACGCTTCGAAGCGGCGCCGCCAGGTGTCGACCTGCAGCAGCGCCTCGGGCGTCGGCTGGCCGCGCGTGACGTAGACGAAGCCCGTGCGGAAGCAGCGCTGCGTCGCGGGGAACGCGGGGCTGCGCGCGCCCATCTGTCGAATGACGTCGGCGACGCCAACGCGACGCTCACTGCCCATGATGGTGACGGGCGCAGCCGTCGGTGCGAGCGGCCCGAGCGGGTCGTTCGAGCCCTGGCCCCACACGAGCAACAGCGGCTGCACGTCGCCGGGCGGAATCAGGCCCATGAAGTACTGGTCCATCGAGTTGTACCTGCGCGGGCACCCCTTCACGCGAAACACGTCGCCGCCGAGCGGGTCGATGCAGCTGCCGAACATCACCGAGCGGGAGTCGACGCGCACCTGGTAGTGCCGGTCTCCGCTGCGCAGGTCCTCCTGCTTGCCGAAGCCCGTGTCGTAGTCGGCGCCAACCAGCCAGAGATGCCCGAGCTCGTGCCCCAGCACCTCGAGGCCCGTCATGCCGAGGTTGCCCGAGCCCAGGTCTCCCACCAGCGCCTCGGGGTCGGCCGGCAGCCGTCGCGCCGAGCCCATGAAGATGCAGCCCTTCAACTTCGCGCGGCTGCCGAAGGGCGCGCCGTCGTTGAGCAGCGGGTTCTGCCCGATGTTCTGCGCGGTGACGCGCGCCTGCTGAAAGAGCGGAACGTTCGCCGGGCCCGTCACCTGCTCCGAGAGGAAGACGACGAGAAAGTCGTACTCGTCGGCGAGCGCGCCGAGGGCCGCGCGCGAGGCGTCCTGACAGGCGAGGCCCTGGGCGGGCGTCAAACCTGGAAGCCCGAACCCCATCACCCGCTGGTGGATGCTGCCCGTCGCGTCGGGCACCACGATGACGTCTCCGACGGTCGTGACCTGCGCGTTCGCGATGGCGCTCAGCAGGCCGAGGAGGGCGAGGGGTCGGGTCATGGCGGCTCCGGGAGCGCCTCAAAACAAACCAGATGGAATGGAACAACGAGGGCGGGCGCGAGGTGTCACCCGCGGGTGTCACTCGGGGGCGAGCGTGTCAGCCGACCGCGTGGTTGTTCGCCGCGCACGCCTGCGCGCGCTCGATGGCCTTCTCGACTGGCTTCCAGTCGGCCTTCGGCTGCCAGCGCTTGAGACACGACAGCAGGCGGTTCATGTGCCCGACGCGTCGGCCCGAGTACATCGGGTGCTCGGAGGGGCAGGGGCCCTCGATCTTCATCGTCAGCACCGACTGCCGGTAGAGCGCAGCCGCCTCGTCGACGCGGCCTGCCTGCGCGAGGGCATAGCCACGCAGGCCGGGCGAGAGCGCGTTGCCATATTCCTTGAACAGGGCCGCGATGACCTTCGCGTCTGCGGGATCGGCAGGAGCGCAGTCCCCCAGCCCACTCTCGGCTGCCATCAACGGGCCGTTTTCACCCCACGGGCCCAGCTCGGTCTTCACGCTGCCGACCGGCGCGAGCAGCTCGGTCTCGTGCAGCACCTCGGCGTACCAACGAACCCCCGAGATGGTCGTCGGGTCGGCCTTCGCCTTCTTGAGCGCGGCCAGCACCTCGGTGACCTGTCGCCGCTCCATGGCCGGTGGAGGTTCGGCACGGCTCGAGCGCACCAGGACCAGCAGCGAGAACACCGCGACGAGGCCAGCGACGAGCGAGGCGCGCATGAGGCCGAGCCTACTTCGCGGGGCTGATGGGCGGTGAACACTGGCGCGACGTCGCCCAGAACCTGTCGCGCTCGGGGAGACAGCCCGCGTTCGTCCATCATCGTCACGGGAGGGCAGGCGCTCAGCGCGAGGCTGGCAGAAGAAGGCGGAGGGCTTCATGGAAGGCACCACGGGTCGACGCGCATGGACCAGCTGAATTGTCGAAACTGGAGCTTCTCGCTGGTCCATGCACGGGCACGGTCGCCGCCATGAAGGTGTCTGTCTTCTCGGTCTTCGGTGGCGAGGGCGCCGCCGGGAGCGCCACCGGCGTCGTCGTGCTCGCAGACCAACCTGACCCGAGCGCTGCCCAGGCGTTCGCCACCAGGCTCGGCGTCTCCGACACGGTGTTCCTCTGGCCGAACGGGCGTCGCTGGAACGCCCGGTTCTTCTCCACGCTCGAAGAGCTCGCGGTCTGTTACCAGGGGCTGCTCGCGGCTGCGGAGGTCATCGGGGCTCCTCGAAGCGAGTTCATCTGCGGTCACGACGGGGCGGCCCGCCGACGCGTACTGCCCGTCGCCCGCGAGGCGCACCACTGGTGGGTTCGCACGCCCGCCTCTGCTGTGGAGCGGCGCGGCTCGGTGCCCACGCCGTTCGGGCTCGGCGAGGTCATCGACACCGGGCGCGCTCGTGTCTACCTGCGGGTCGAGCCGGTCGGTTTCGAGACGCTCCAGTGGTCTGCAACGGAAGCGCGCGAGTGGCTGCGGGCGCATGCGCTGAGTGGCCTGTGCCTCGTCGACGACGCCACCCCCACTCGTCCCCGACTCCGCGTGTTCACCACTTCACTCGGAGGCGCTGAAGACGTCGCCACGGGCGGTGCGGTGGTGGCGCTCCCCGACTTCCTCGGCGTCTCGACGCGGCTCGAGGTCGAGCAGGGGCTGGGCGCGCCTTCACGCCGCGGCCGGCTCGTCGTTCAGGGGAGCGGGCCGTTGCGGTTGGTCAGCGGTGACGTGCTGGCGACGCTGGAAGGAGGCTCCTCGGCTTGATGTGGTCGAACACCTGCGTCACCGAACGCGCGAGCCTCTTGGTCTCGAGTCGAGAGTGAAGGGCGCTCCACGCTGCCGCGTCGCTTCGTCACGGCGGCGGCGTTCATGTCTACCCTTCCAGTCGGCCAGCGCGCATGGCGAGCGGCCACGAAACTTCCTTCAGCGCTGCGGCATCGCCCCAGCGCGCCGCGAGTTCGTGGGTGAACTCGTCGAAGCGCGCCTGCCCCGCCTTGCGAAGCGCCGCGACCGCCGACCAGGTGCCGACGTAGGCCACGACCTGAGCGAGGTTCCACGAGGCGCGCATCGTCACGGGCGGCAGCGCCACGGGCTCGAGGGGAAAGTGAAGGGCTGCGTAGCCAGTGTCGACGTGGCGCCGCTCGGGTGGCCAGAACGGGCCCAGCGTGTCGAAGGTGAAGCGGTTGATGACCTCGTCGAGCTCGCGGTCGATGAACAGCACGCCGTAGGTGACGAGCGCGACCAGGGCACGAGGTCGGCCGACGCGCCGGCACTCCGCCACGAAGGCCGGCAGGTCGAACCAGTGCGCGGCCTGCGCCACCACGATGCAATCGGCGAGGGCGTCGTCGAGGCCGCTGTGCTCGGCGGCAGCGCAGCGATAGGTGACGCCTCTCGCGGGGGCGGCGTGTTTCAGTTGCTCGGCGCTCGCGTCGGTGGCGATGACGGTGGTGAAGCGCCTGGGCAGCAGCGTCGAGAGCTGGCCAGAGCCACAGCCCACGTCCCACACACACTCGTGCGCGGGGCTCGCGTCTGCCAGCACGTCGACGAGGGCCTCGGGCCAGATGGGGCGGTGCGCTGCGTACGCCGCCGCGTGGCCCGAGAAGTGGTCCTTGAAGCGCATGGGCCGATGCTGCCCGAGTCGAGGGAAGTCGTCGCGTCAGGCGGCAGCGCGGCCGGCCTTCAGCACCCGGGCCACTTCGTCGCGGAGCCGCTCGAGCTGCAGCGGCTTGGCGAGGCACCCGTTCATTCCCGCGCCCAGACACTCGGCGGCCGTCTCGGGGCCTGCGCTGGCGGTCAGCGCGAGAACGCCTCCGGTGAACCCCGACGCCCGCAGCGCGCGCGTGGCTTCGAGCCCATCCATCACGGGCATCTGCAGGTCCATGAACACGAGGTCGGTCGGCTCGGCCAACGCAGCCGTCACCGCCTCGCGCCCATCAGCCGCTTCTCGCGTGGTGCCGCCGATGCGCTCGAGCAGGGCCCGCGCCACCCGCCGGTTGAGCGCGTTGTCGTCGACGACGAGGGCGCGAAACGAGGGCAGCACCTGCGGCGTCGGCGTTCGCCGTTCGTTCGGCAACGCCGTCGGCAGGGTGAGCAGCACCGAGAAGACCGAGCCCACGCCCGAGGTGCTCGCCGCCGAGAGCTGACCACCGAGGGAGCGGATGAGCTCCTGGCTGATGGCGAGGCCCAGCCCGCTGCCGGTGCGCTGGAGGTCGCGGTGCACCTGCGTGAAGGGCTGAAACAGCTTCGAGAGCGCCTCGGCCGGTATGCCGCGGCCGGTGTCTTCGACCGAGAGCCCCACCTCGACGAGACCGTTCGAGGCCCCGCGCCGGGTGAGCGCGACGGTGACGGCGCCACGCTCGGTGAACTTCACCGCGTTCGAGACGAGGTTGCCCAGCACCTGCCGCAGCCGCACCTCGTCGGTGGCGACCCACAGCGGCAGGTCGGCGCCGTCGACCCGAAGCTCGAGCCCCTTCTGCACGGCGGCCGCGCGGTGCAGCCCCGAGACGTCGACCACCAGTCTGCTCAGGTCGATGGGCGCTGTGTGCAGCTCGAGCTTCCCGGCCTCGGCGCGCGCGAGGTCGAGCAGGTCGTTGATGAGCGAGACGAGGCCGCTGCCGCTCTGGTGAATGAGGTCGAGGTCGTGGCGCAGCCCGTCGGGCAGCGGCTGCAGCAGCAATGACTGCGTGAGCCCCAGCACGCCGTTGAGCGGGGTGCGCACCTCGTGGCTCACCTTGGCCAGCAACCGGCCGCGCGCCGCGTTCGCGTCGACGGCCGCGAGCCGGGCGGTGTCGAGCTCCTGCAGCGCCCGGGTTCGTGACCGCTCGAAGAGGTAGCCGAGGGCGGCGATGGTCGGCGGCAGCCCGACGGCGCGCACCGCCTTCGCGGCGAGGGGAGCGTCAATCTCGAGCGGGCTCGACATCAGGTGGCCGACGATGACGGTGAGACAGATGAAGACCACCACCGTCCACCGCTGGCCCGCGCGCTGCCCGCCGATGAAGAAGGCGCCGATGGGCAGCGACGAGAACCAGGCCAGGTAGGCGAGGTCGTGCGTGCAGAAGGCTCCGACGAGAAAGAGCGTGAGGTACCAGCTGAGTGTGAGGTTGAGCGTCACGGGCTTGCTGCGCGTCTGTCGCCACGTCACCAGCACGGCCGGCCCACCCAGGGCGGCGAGCGCCGAGATGCCCGCGTCGAAGGGGCTGCCCGCCAGCACGTGGGCGATGATCAGCCCAACGCCAGCGAAGGCCGCGACCAGACACACCGCCGCCACCGACCGCCCACGGAGCCGAAGCTCGACGTCGGTCTCGCGCTCCACCCCGGCCATGCGCTCGAGCGTCAACGACATGCTGCTCAAGTCTCACGCCCGGCGGGCGTGCCCGCTGGAGAAAGTCACGCGCGATTGACTCAGCGCACGGCGGGGCCGCACGCCGCGCGTCGCAACGTCTGGAGGTACTGCATCTGAGCGGCGCGGTTGCGGGCGTACTGCGCCTCGCGGGCAAAGCGCTCGTCACCGCCCAGTTGTGCGGCGCGCTCATAGGCGGCGATGGCTTCCTGGAACTGGCCGCGCACCGAGTGAATGGCTCCGACGTTGGCCCAGGCGCGCCCGTCGTTCGGGTTCGCCTGCAGGTACGTCTGGTGCTGCTGCATCGCGCCCTCGAGGTCGCCGTCGATGGCTGCCTTCACCGCGGGCTTGAGCGCGTCGGGCTCTTCGAGGAGCAGCGTGTCGGTCGTCTCTCCCGGCTTGAGGTCGGCGGCGAACGACGACACCATGGCCACCATCGCCTGCTGCGCGAGCCGCGCGGCGTTCTGAACCGAGATGAGCGCGTCGGCGTAGTTGGTGCGGCCGTCTTTCGAGACGCTCGGCGTCGGGCCCGAGCGGCGGCCGTAGTAGTTCTCGGAGAACACGCGCTGCCCGTCGTTGCGGGTGAGCGTGAAGGTGGCCTCGGTGGTGACCGTGAGCGCGGTGCCGCTCGTCTGGTTCGGCGCGGGCGCGGTGCCGCCCGTGGCGCGCACCGCCGTCAGCTGCACCTGCAAGACGCCCTCGGCGGGCTGACAGGGCTGCGCGGTGCACCGGTTCGCCACCGCCATCGCGCACGTCTGCAGCAGCTCACGCTCGGTGAGGTTCACCACCTCGGGCTCGAGCACCGCCGCGGCGAGGCCACTCATCGGGTCGATGAGCGCCTGCAAGACGTTGGGGCCGGCCTGCGGCGTCACGCCCTGCACGTTGACCGAGGTGATGCCGGCGGCGTCGAGCGCAGGCGGCGTCTCGTGGCGCAGGTACAGCCGCGGCGCGCACGCAGACGAGAGACACAGCAACAGCAGGCCCGAGGAGCGGAGGAGAGCGTTCACGGCGCCGCAGCATCGACGAGGCGCGGCCCAACTCCAGTGTTTCTGATCGTTGCTCGCCGGCCGTGAATCATGAGACACTGAACGCGCATTCAGTCACCCCGGAGCCACCATGAACGACATCGAACCGACGCCCGGGTCAGGGTTGATCAACCCCGACCTTCACCGCCTCATTCAGCTGTTCTCTGCCCTGCCCGACGTGAAGTTCCCCGACGTCGACGCGCCGATGCTGCACGAGCTCGTCTCGCGGGTGCAGGAGCGTCACGTCGCCGTCGCCCACGCAGAGGTCGCGCTCGACGCCGCCCGCCGCGCGCTCGACGACGACCAGGAGCAGCTGTTGAAGAAGGCCCATCGCCTGCACGCCTGGCTGACGGTGATGGCCGAAGCCGACGAAGGGCTGCGCGAGAAGCTCGCGCTCCTCACCCTGCCGAAGCTGCGCCGCACCGCCCCGCGCGCCGACACCGTGGTGCCACCTGGGGCCGAGGCCGTCGCGCCGAAGAAGCGCGGTCGCCCACGCAAGGTGGTGCCCGCGAGCGAAGGCCTCTTCACCGAGGCAGCCGCTTCGGCGAGCTGAAGTGAAAAAGGAAAGGCGCCCGGCTCGACTGGAGCGGGGCGCCTCTCACCTGCGGGGGCTTCAGCTGGGGCTCAGAGCGAGCGCACGTAGGCGACCAGGTCGTCGACCTCGTCGGCCGTCAGGCTCGCCGTCTTGCCGTGTTTGTTCTGGTCTTTGCCCTGGAGAATGCGGGCCTTGAGGGTGGGCGCGCTGCCGTCGTGCAGGAACGGCGCCGTGCGGGCGATGCCGAGCAGCGAGGGCGTGTTGAGGCCGCCGTGGAAGAGGAACTCCTGGCGGTCGATGACCGCGCCCGACTTCGCGTACGTGCCGACGTCGTAGAACTTGTTGTCGGTGAGCGTCGAGCCGGTGTGGCAGGTGCCGCACTCCGCCTTGTCGAAGGCCGTCTTGCCGCGCGCGAGCACGTCGGCCGGCGTCTCGGTGGTGAACGGGTTGTCGGGCGTCGGCACGATGGTGATGAAGGCCATCAGCTGCTTCTCCATCTCTTCGGACGGGCCCTGGCCACCCATGCGGTCGCGCGTGGTGTGGAGCATGAACTGGCTCACGGTGTCGAACTCGCCGTTCCAGTGGAACGGAGCGGTCTGGTCGAGCTTCTTGCCGATGAGCGACGGCGTGTTGCGCGGGCCCTCGGTGGTGTTCCAGATGTGGCCGTCTTCACGCGCTTCGACGTGGCAGGTCGAGCAGCTGATGCCGAGCTGCGGGTTGTTCATGCGCGGGTCGGTGGCGCTGAAGAAGAGCTTGCGGCCGGCGACGATGTTCGCGGCCAGCACGTCGGCGCCCAGCTTCTGCACCTTCACCTGCTTCACCAGGCCGCTGTCGGCCGAGAGCTTCGAGAGCGAGTGGTCGAAGGCGTTGAAGACCCACGCCGTCTTGCCATCACTCGCGACGGCGACACCGGTGGGGCCCGCGCCGACGTTCACGACCTGCTGGCTCGAGTCGCTCCCGCCCAGGAAGGGCTTCTCGAAGGTGGTGGTCTGCGTGGAGCCGCCCTTTCGCGAGGTGGGAATGATGCTGACGTTGTTCGACTCGCGGTTGGCGATGAAGAGGAAGGCGCCCGACGGGTCGGTCGCCATGGCGGTCGGCCCCTGCACCGGAACGCCAGGCGCGTTCGAGGTGAGCATCATCGGCGGGCGCTCGGCGGCGGTGAAGTCACAGACCTGAACGTCGTCGACCTGCGGCGCGCCCTGCTCGTCGAAGGTGAGGAGCGCCGGCGCCGCCACGGCCGAGCTGATGCCGCAGGCGCCCGTCGAGCCGTAGCCCGAGCTGCCGCCCACGTCGGGGCGGGGGAAGGCCGCCGAGCCGCCGCCCGTGCCCATGGTGTCGGGGCGGGTGTTGAGCGTGGAGTCGGTCGAGAGCAATGCCGCCACGTACACCTGGGTGCCGTCGGGGTTGGCGGTGATGGCCTGCATCGCGCGAGGCCTCCGGGTCTGCGGGCCCTGCTGCAGGTTCGGAAGTGCGAAGGGTGACGGGCCAGCGCCGCCGACGTTGGAGGACGAGAGCCCCAGCGCGGTGCGGTTGAGCTGCTTGAAGATGTCGCTGCCCGTCTGCTCGACGGTGCCCTTCGAGACGTCGAGGGTCACCACGTCGCCGCTCTTGAAGAGCGTCACCATCGCGCGGCCGTTGGCCAGCAGGGTGATGCCTCGGGGCTCGGGGCCGACGGGGGTCTCCCACTTCAGCTGCTGCGTCGCGACGTCGAACGCCATCACCGTGCCGGTGTCGAGGTTCGTGCGCGAGGTGCTGTTCACCACGAAGAGCGTCTTGTTGTCGGACGAGATGGCGAGGCCGAGCGGCTCGACGCCCACCTCGAGGGTCGCGCTGACTGCGGCTTCACCCTTGCGAACGATCGACACGCTGCGCCCGAAGCGGTTGGCGACGTAGACGGTGTCGTCGGGGCCGACGAGCACCTTCTCGGGCGTGCGGCCGACCTTCACCTGCTTGAAGTCGGCCGGGTCGCTCGCGTTCACCACGAAGAGCGTGTCGAGGTCAGGGTCGACGGCATAGACGAGGGAGTCGTCACGGCTGGTCGCGACCGAGCCGCTCGCCGAGTTGCCCCCGCCGTTCGGTGTTTCAGGGGTGCAGCCCCACAGCATCGACAGCGAGAACGCGAGCGCGGCAGCGAGCAGACGGGTCTTCATGCGGGGAGCCCTCAGATCTTCGTGGCGGGTGACGGCGATGTCAGCGGTTTGTCGGCCCGAGCCGCGGACGTGACAGGTATCAATGCAGGTGGCGGGCCAGCAGACAAGGTCCCCTCCCGCCAACTCCACGCTCGCAGACGCACGTTCGCGACAGGCCCGGGGTCGGCGGAGTAGGAGCGCCCCCATGCGAGACCTCGGGCTGCTGCTGGCGCAGGGCTTCATCGGAGCGTTCCTGGCGGTGCTCTTCCTCCAATCGGGGCTCGACAAGGTCTTCGATTGGAAGGGGAACAAGGCCTACGTGACGGGCTACCTCGAGAAGACGCCCTTCAGGCCGCTGAGTGGTTTTCTGTTCTTCGTCATCACCGTGCTCGAGGTGCTGGCGGGGGTGTTCTCGGCGGCGGGTACGCTCGCGACGCTGCTCTTGCGTGAGACTGGCCTCGGCCTCGTCGGCGCCTTCCTCGCCGCCTCGAGCATCTTGAGCCTCTTTCTCGGGCAACGGCTCGCGAAAGACTACGCGTCGGCCGCCGCGATGGTGCCCTACTTCCTCACCACGCTGCTCGCGCTGGTGCTGCTCGGCGGCGGGCTTCACTGACACCGCTGTCGCTGGCGCACGTGTCGCAGTCTGGCCGTTCGCGCGTGGGCTCATCAGCGAAGTCGTCGGAACGAGAGCGCTGATCAGCGGGACTTCACTTTGCACCGCGGCGCCGTCGTGCGCTCGCGTCACCCCGAGTTCTTCAGTGCCCTTCCGCTCGGCGCGGTCGTGGTGCTCTGGCTCAACGACGCGTTCCTCAAGGCACGGTTCCACAGCGCGCTGACGGGCAAGCTGTCGGATCTCGCGGGCTGCTTCGTGTTGCCCCTGTTCGTGGCGGTGCTGCTGGTGCCGCTGGGGTGGTCGTTGCGCGCGCGCGCCGCGGCGGGAGCGCTCGTCACCACGTTCTTCTTCGCCGCCATCAAGAGCTTCGACGGCGCCGCGCGCACGACGGCGTCGACGTTGGAGTGGGTGACGACCTCGCTCGGCGTCGCGGGCTCGCACCGGCTGCTCGCCGACCACTCCGACCTCGTCGCGCTGGTGATGGTGCCGCTCGCGCTGCTCTTCGCCCACGCCGTTCACCGCTCACCGGAGCCGCTGTCATGAGACTGCTGCTGCAAGCCGTCGCGTTGCTGTCCACCACCTGGGTGCTCGTCGCTACTTCGAGGGTCAGCCCGCCCTGTGCAGGCAACACGGCCGAGAAGGTCACCTTCCGCGTCGAAGGCACCTGCGGGCCACCGGGCGTCGTCACCATCGACTCCAACTCGAGCTGCGGTCTCGCAGTGAGCGGGGCTGAGGTGGTGCAGCTGCCGGTGGCGGGAAGCCAGGTGACGAACGGGCCGATGCTCACATCGGTCATCACGCTGGGCGGCGAGGTGACGCCCTCCGACGGCGGTGTGCAGACCGCGGTTCGCCGTGACTGCCGCGGGGTGCCCGACGCAGGCACGTTCGAGCTGAACTGTACCGATCTCGATGGCGAGACCTGCACGGCACGCCTGGTGCCGTGATGCGCAGGTGCACGCGAGGAGCCCGAGCTCCGTCTGCACACGCTGTCGTGTCTTCAGCGTGCTGCAGAGACGACGACGCGCTCCCGACGGGTGCCGGGAGCGCGCCTTGTCTCACCACTCGCTGCTGATCAGAGGCCTTCGACGAACTCGATCAACGCGGCCTTCTGCGCGTTGCTGAGCGCATCGTAGCGGGCGACCGATGCCGCACCTTCTCCACCGTGACGCTCGATGGCGTCGTGCACGTTCGCGGCCGAGCCGTCGTGCAGGTAGCGGGTCTTGTGCTGCGTGCCCCACAGCGGCGTGGTGCGCCAGAACCGCGGGCCCGCCGCGCCCATCACGCGCCCGTCGGCCAGCCCGGGGCCCATGTCGTGAATGAGCAGGTCGGAGTACGGCGCGATGACCTTGTTCGAGAGCGCGTCGACCCGGGTGACCGTGCCGTCGGCGAGGGGCATGTAGTAGTCCTTCGCGGTGCGCATCGTGGGGCGGTGGCAGTCGGCACAGCCGGCGACGCGGAACATGAGCTCTCCGTAGAACGAGCGTGGCGTGCGCGGCCGGGGCGCCGGAGCGCCGAGCAGCGCCTGGAAGTGGAAGAGCTTGATGGAGTTCGCGCTGCCCGTGTCGTTCGGCTGCGCGCCCGCGACGACACAGCCGGCCGGCAGCGGGGCGCCATTGGGCGTGAACTCACGCGGGAAGAACGGCGTCGTGACGCCCAGCTCGATGTTGAAGGGCTCGGTGGTGAACTGGAAGAGCGTCGACGTCTGGGCCTTCCACCCGAAGCGGCCCACGCGCGCCGCTCCAGCCGGCTGCCGCCGCGTGATGTCGAAGGTGAAGGCGCGCAGGCGAATCAACGACTCGAGCTCGGTGCCGAACTGCGCGAAGCCGATGACGCTCGGGTCCTTCCAGGGTTGTTTGCCCTGCCACTCACGAATCTCGTCGTCGGGCACGGCGTCGAGCAGGCCGAAGCCGAAGACGGGCGGGCTGTGGCGCAGGCTGGTGGTGATCTTCGGCGCCGGCGGCACCGACTCGCCCATGATCGGGCAGCTCGCGCCACCCGGCTCGTTGCGAATGTCGAACTTCTGAATGACAGGCCCACCCATCTCGAGCGCCGGCATCCAGTTGCCGTCGTTGTTGATCATGAAGTGGGTGACGTTGTTCGTGGTGCCGTTCTCGCTGCCGCCAGTGACGGGAAAGCCGTGACAGGTCGAGCACGCCTTCGCGTTGAAGGTCGGGCCGAGGCCTTCGGCGACGGTGAACTCCTTCTCGTAGGCCGTCTTGCCGGCGGTGAAGAGCGCGAGCTGCGAGGGCGTGAGGCCCGCCACGGGAGCGCCGATCGGCGTCGGCGCCAGCGGCGTGCACGGCGGCGTGGCGAAGGCTGCGGTCGAGACGAGCAGGCCGATGATCAGGGTCTTGAGGAAGTTCATGGTCTGTCTCCTTTCAGCCGCCACAGATGTTGAAGTAGCCCGCGGGGAACTTCGGCTCGACGTGTGTCTGGCAGCTCGTCTGCGTCTCCACGAGCCCGCTGATCGGCTGCGTCACGTAGCCTTTGGGAATCTGCGCGGGGTACGCGCCGCCCCAGCTGATCATCGTGTTGTCGCGTGACGCGAGGTAGCCCGGCTTCGGGTCGGGCTCGAGGCTCGTCGAGATCGCCATGCCGGTGCCTTCCCAGATGCTCGCGAGCACCTGGTCGAAGTTCATCGCGCGCGAGGGCGAGAGGCCGCCGTTGATGTAGTAGGGGCCGTACTGGTCGGGCTTGCAGAGGTTGTACGGCAGGAACGCGACGTACGTGCCGCCGGTGCCCAGCATGTCGAGCATCTGGTCATAGCGGTACGTGGTGTCGATGCTGCCGTCGCCCTGCGGGTTGCCCTCGAACATGGGCGTGCAGAGCATCTGAATCGTCGGCACCTTCACCGGAATCGAGTTCGGCGGCGGGCCTGCGGGGAAGTCGGCTTCGTTGCCGATGAGCTGCAGCGTCACCGCGTCGTAATAGAAGTTCGTCTCGAACAGCATGCGGCCGACGATCCAGATCTGCCATTTGCCGTTGGTGACGCTGACGGGGAACTGGTTGTACGGCGTCGAGGCGTCGACGGGCCGCGTGTAGCTCATGCGGTACGGCAGCGCCTTGTGGAACCTGCCGCGCACCCGCACGGTGTTGGCGGCCTTGTCGTAGTCGATGGTGACGCTGGCCCTCGCCTCGTCGCGGCACATGATGGGCTCTTGAATGAAGACCTCGTTCGGAGCGCCCGTGCCGAGCCCGAGCGGAATCTCGATTCGGCCCTTGTCAGGCGGCGCGTAGACGTACCGCTGCTCGATGGTCGAGAAGCCGGTCGCCAGCGGGCGCGGCACGACGGGCGCCGTCCCCGGTGCTGGAGGCGCAGCCATCGCGCTCCCCACGTTCCAGACCACCATGAGCGCGCCCAGCAGCACGCTCCCCCGATTGCCTCGTTGCATTGTTTGGTTCCTCCCACGGGTCACACTGCGAACGGCCGCCAGCCCGAGCAGCGTTCAGCACCTCGATGGGCTCTTCCCTCGAAGAGCACATCTGGACCCTGTGACCCGGAGGCTCCCGAGAACGTCCGGGCCCGCCTCCCCCACGCGATCGGTCTTCACCGCATCGCTGGGTCCATTCCGGTGATGAATCGGTCTGGACTCGAGAACCCTACCGAGCCGGGTCCATGGCGACGCAAGGGGTGAGTCATCCCACACACCCACTGACATGTGACGAAGGGACGAATGTGGGACTTGTGTTTTTCAGAAGCTATAGAGCCCGAAGCCGCTGAAAAGCGTGGCTCGAGGTGCGCGTGGGGTCTGCGAACTGCCAGGTGAAGAACTCTGGCGGACAGCTGCGGGTCGAGCTGTTCGGCAAGCTGAACGCTCAGTCGGTTCGCGACGTGACGGGCCATGTCTCGAGTGAGCTGAAAGACGCCAGTGAGATCATCTTCGTCACCATCGGCGTGACCGACTGTGCCGAAGACGCGCGGCCCGAGCTGGTGAAGCTGCAGCAGCTGGTGGCGGCGCAGAAGAAGCGCTCGGCCTGGGTCGACGACCGCTCGCAGTTCCGCGGCATCGCGCTGTGGGTCATGCACCTGGCGAACGATCAGGCCGCGAAGGCGACCGCCACCATGGAGCAGGCGCTCAAGTGGCTGAGCTCGACCGAAACCCGCGAGAGCTTCGCCTCGCAGCGTGCGATGGGGACGTCACGATGAGCCGGGAGCTGTCGTTCGCAGAGCGCACGTTCTTGAACATCGAGCGCAAGCTCGCCGTGCTCGCGCGCGGCTACCACATCACCTTCGACGAAGAGCTCGTGCGCCAGCGCGGCATCATGGGCTTCTTCCGCTGGGCGGCCCAGACCGACAAGGTGACGAACGAGCTCATCGCCACCTTCGGCGAGACACGCTTTCACCTCATCGCGGGCTTCGCCTCGCTGTGGAACGGCTGCGACTACTGCGGTTATGGCCACCTGCTCGCGTTGAACCTGTGCATCTACCGCGACACGCAGCAGCTCTTCGCCATCGACGAGCAGGAGGTGCACCACATGCTGCGCCTGCGCGACAACGAGCTGCTCGCTTTCCTCGACGAGCGCCTGGGCACGTCGCACCCCGACTTCGTGAAGCTCATTCGCCGCCAGCACGACCTGCGTGTCGCCGACGGCCCGCTGCAGGGCGAAGACAAGATGCTGGTGAAGTCCATCGCGCTCTACGAGTGGATCAACGAGTGCAGCATCACCGTCGATGCGCCGTCGCCGCCGCTGGGCCCCGTGGCGAAGAACGGCGAGCTGCGAAGGCAGTACGAAGCGGCGCGCGCCGAGTTCCGCAAGGCAAAGGCCGCCGTTCAGGTGACGCAGCAGCCGTGAGGTGAGCGGGAGTAGGCTTCTTCTCCCCCCCACATGACGAGTCGCCCCGACAGCTTCGACGACGTCTTTCGCGAGCCGCTCGAGGCCACGGCCCTTCGGCTCGCAGGTGACGACGCGCCGGGGCGGTTGTGGGCGGCGTGGGCGACCGCGCTGCGCGAAGGAGACGGTGCGCTCCTCGAGCGGCTGCGCACCGAGCCGAGCGAGGGCGTGCGGGCGAGCCTGGTGAGCGTGGTGGCGAACGCCGAGCGCGCGCCGTTGCTGGGCTCGGTGCTGGTGCTCGATGGGTCGTCGCTGGTGCGTGAGACGGCGGCGCGCGTGCTCTGTCACATGGCCGACGACGTGCCGCCGGTGGTGCCGCTGCTGCGGCTGGTGCTGCAGTCGGACAAGGCGGTGGCGGTGCGCGTCGCCATCGTCGAAGCGCTGCCCCCTTCTTCGCCGGCGCTGCGCGAGCTGTTGCTGCTGGCCTTCGCCGACGAGGCGCTCGAGGTGCAGGTGGCCGCCGTGCAGCGGGCGCTGCTCCTGGGCGTCGAGGTCGAGGCGTGTGAGCAGGCCGTCTCGTCGCGCCCGGTGCTGGCCGAGCGGGTCGCGCGTGGGCTGGTGCTGCGTGACGGCGTGGTGGCGAGCGTCGCGGCTGCGCAGACGCCGCGCTTCCGCCAGGTGCTGCTGCGCTCGGCGCTCGAGCTGCGCCTGTCGCTGCGCGAGCTCGACTGGTGGCCGCTGCTCGAGCTCGATGCGTCACTTCGGCAGGTGGCGCGGGCGGCCTTCGTCGCCTCGCTGATGCCGAGCGACCTCGAGCTGTTCCTGCACCTCTTCACCGCGCTCGACTTTCATCAGAGCCCGACCCTGCACCTCCTCACCGAGCGCGTGCTGGCCGCGGCGTCGCCTTCGGCCATCGACGCCTGCGCGGCGCAGCTCACCGACCTCGCACGGGGCCTCGAGGCGCTGCCGGGCGCCGACTTCGACGGCTTCGAGGACGAGCTGGCGCTGGAGCACGGGCCCACGGAGCGGCGCCGGCTGGTCGAGCTGCTCACCGACGCGCTGTCGCGCTGACCGACGCTACTTGCGCACCACGGTGCCGGCGTCGTCACCCATCGCGCCGGCGTCGAGCAGCCCGACGTCGAACGCGGGTGAGGCCCCGAGGAAGACCGAGTGCAGCACCTCGGCGAAGGCGCGGCGCTTCTCTTCGTCGAAGAGCACGAAGTCGACGTGGGTGAGCCGCGAGCCGCCCAGGCGCAGGTGCAGCTCGAGGGCCGCAGCCAGGCTGGCGGCCGACGACTCGAGGCTGACGCGGGCGGCGCCGGTTCCGATGGCGGGAATCGCGAGCGTGCGCAGGCCCTCGGCTTCGGCCATCAGCAGCGCGCGCTGGGCCGAGCGGGCGACGCATGACACCTCGCTCCAGGCCGCGACGGCGTGGAGCACCCTGCGAAACCCGAGCGAACCAGCGCCCGTCGAGATGCAGGCGCCGAGCGGCTGCGCTCCGCCGGCCCTGGCTTCGGCCTCGATGCTGCGGCCGCCGGCCTGCACGAGCGATGCGCCGACGCCCACGTCCATCGTGAAGTCCGAGTTGGCCGAGCAGACGGCGCCGTCGGTGGGGGCCTTCGCGATGTCGCCGACGCGCGTGGTGATGCGCAGGCCCATGAGGTGAATCTCGCCGCGTTCGTGGGTGGCCTGCAGCGGCCGGCGCACCAGCTCGGCCAGGCGCCTGAAGGTGTGGACGACCTGGGCCATGTCGCTCCACCGCCGCTCGGGGGTTCGCTCGAGCATGAGGGTGACGGCCTGTTGAAAGTAGGCCTCTTCAGGAGTCTCTGGCCGGGGGAAGGCGGGCGTCACCGCGTCGTCGAGCACGTCGCGCATGGTGGTGAAGGGCGGCCGGCCGTAGCGCAGCTGAAACGCGGTCGCGCCGAGGCCATAGACGTCGGTGCGCCGGTGAAACACGCCGCCCTTCAGCGTCTCGGGCGCCAAGTACTCGAGGGTGCCGGCGAGCTCGACAGGGTGCCCCTGCTTCGCGCCGCGCGCGACGGCGACGCCGAAGTCGCCGAGCTGAACGCCCTCTTCGGGAGACACGAAGAGGTTCGACGGCTTGAGGTCGCGGTGCAGCACGCCGGTGCGGTGCGCGGCGGCCAGGCCGGCGGCAATCTCGGCGACGACCTCGCAGACGTACCAGAGCGGCAGCCCGACCCCGAGGGCGCGGCGCCGCATGCCGTCGAGCTCGGCGAGATCGAGGCCGTCGACGTAGTCCTGCACGAGGTACGGCGTCCCGTCGTCGGTGATGCCCACGTCGAGTGGGCGAACGATGCGGGGGCTGCGAATGCGCGAGGTGATGACGGCCTCGGTGCGCAGCCGCCTCGCGCGGTCGGTGGCGTCGGCGTCGACCGAGCTCTTGAGCGTCTTCACCACCACCGGGGCGCTCAGGTCGACGTGGCGCGCGAGGAAGACGTCGCTCATGCCGCCGCCGCCGATTCGGCCCCACACTTCGTATTCGCGCAGCCGCGTCGACGGTCCAAGCATGGCGCGAAGTCTCGACGAGGCGCCGCGCCGGGCCAAGCCTGCTCAGTCGGGAGCGAGCCCGCGTTCACGCTCGAGCGCGGCGGCATCGAGCCGAGGGGTCTGCCGTTCGACGACGATGGGCACCGAGCGTGCGCGGGTGGCGGCGCCGGTGCACGTGACGCCCAGCACGCGGGCCCGGCCGTCGCGGGTGAGGGGGCCGAGCGATGGCGCGAAGACGCCGCCGTCGAGCCGCTCGATGGGCCGCAGCGCACCGAAGTCGCGGCCGACGACGGCGTGGGCGCCGAGGGCGAGCAGGTGACGCGCACGCTCCAGCGCGACGCCCTCGTCGACGCCGGCACGGTGGGCGACCGCGACGACGCAGGCTCCATCGAGCGTCGACGGCAGCGGCTTCGAGAGGTCGACGCCGAGAACCGACAGCGACGCGCCACGAACGTCGAGCGTCTGCCTGGCGCCTGGCGCGACCGAGAAGACCGTCGCGTCGGCGCCCATGAAGAACCGGTCCTCTCTTCCACGCAGCAGCGCCAGCGACGCGCTCGAAGGCATGCCGGCGTCGCGCGCCATCGACCAGCGCCAGGGGCCCACCACGCCGAGAGGCGGCGGCGCGTCTCCCGTCACCGTTACGGTGATGGCGGGCACGGGCCGCGGCGCGCCCTTCGTCAGCACGAAGTACTGGTGGCTCGTCGAGTCCATCATCAGGTGCTCACGGCGCCGCTGCGAGTTGGTGTGCAGCACGCGGGTGGCCCGGCTGGCGCCGCGAAGCTGCCCGAAGCGCAAGGCGACGAAGAGCGCCTCGGGCGAATCGACCTCACGCTCGAAGAGGCCGTCGAGGTCGAAGGCGGTCACCGTCGCCAGGCTCGCTTCGTCGTGAAACGAGGCCCACGGCTCGGGCTGGTAGTGCGAGAAGTCGACGCTGGCGACGACGAGCGCGTCGGGCGGAAGCGTCGCGTGGAGCCGCTGCGCGAGGGCCTCGAGCTGCTCACGCGGCGTCTCCCACTGCAGCAGCACGGGCACGAACCGCGTCGCCGGAAGAAGCGCACGAATGAAGGGCGCGTGCACGTGCACCGAGTGTTCTCCCTGAAACGCGAGGTCCTTCGTCTCGAGGCCCAGTTGCTCGGCGAGGGCAGCGTCGGCGTCGAGGGCTCCGAAGACGGTCGGCCACCGCACCGCACCCGCTCCAGTCACGCCGACGCCTCTGACGAAGTGGTCGGGGGCGACGACGACGATGGTCGAGGGGTGCTGCTTCGCGAGGGCCTTCCAGAAGCCGGCGAGCTCGAAGCCGTCGATGAGGTGATGCGGCGCGACGGCCGCCGTGACGGGCCCGCCCAGCTCGAAGTGTTCGCCCTTCGCGACGAGCGTGCTCCACATGCGCTCATCGCCCGGGTACGTGCCGGCGACTTCGACGACGCCGGCATCGACCTGCGCCGCGAGGACGGCCGCGAGCAGCCAGCTCACTGCTTCGCGCGCTCCCGGTACTTGAGACCGCCCCACTCGACAGCGACGAAGCCCTTCCGTGCGGGCGCAGCCTCGAGCTTCTGAGGCGGCAGCTTCACTGGCGCGTCGAGCGCGCGGAAGTCCATCAGCACCCGAATGACGGTGTCGGGCCTGGGCGTGATGTCGAGCGGCGCGGCCTGGTCGATCTCCGCGCGAGTCGCGAACCGCACCGCCACGAAAGGAGAAGTCGTCATCAGCGGCAACCAATACGCCATGAAGTCTTCGGTCTCGGCCGTCGAGAGGCCGAGGGTGCGCAGCCGCTCGGTGAGGAACGCGCCGACCTCGCTCCGTGGCACCACCTCACCCTCCCGCAGAGGAACGGGGCGCTCGGTGAGACCGCTCTCCCAGAAGAGATACGGGTGGGTGCGACCATCGGCGGTGAGCAGGGTTCCTTCCGGCGTTGCCTTGACGCTCCAGCCGTCACGGTACGGAGGCTCCGACACGGTCACGCCACCTCGGGGCGCGACGGTGACACGCACCTGCTGCGGGCTGGTCGGGTACAAGTAGATGACGGGCTTCGCCATCTCGCCCTCGTATTCGTGGAATGAGACGCGCAGCTCGGTGCTGGCGACCGCGCCGTTCTTGAACTCGGCGACGAAACGAAAGCGGTTCGAGCCCAGCGACATGTTCGCGAGCGACTTGGCCACGCGGTACTTGAAGGTGCGCGCGCCCGGCTTGAACGACTTGATGCGGCTCTTGGCCTGCACTGCACCCGAGGCGTCGAACGAGGTCGCCTCGATGGAGACGGCGTCAGGCCCCACGGTGCCGACGAAGTCGGTGGCGGGCTCGTAGATCGACTGCTCCTCCTTCGGTGACGTGACGGCGATGGTCTGTTCTCCCGTCGCGGTCTGCACGAGCGGGTCTCGTTCGATGGCGACGCGCTCGAAGACCTGCCGCGGCTCGCCCGGCGCTTCGCACACGATGCGCGTGTGTTCGGCGTCGAAGGTGAGCGCCCACACGGTGTCGCTGCGGTCGAACTTCACGCGAATGACGCCGGCCTTCTCGTCGTGGCTGACGATGTTGAGCGGGCGCAGCGACTTTCGCTTGAGGCTCGCGTACGAGACGTTGGGCCCTCCGGCGATGAAGAGCGTCTCTTTCGACGCCGGGTCCCGGTACATCTCGTCGTCGGCGAACGAGGGCAGGGCCAGCAGACCGCACAGCACGAGCGCGAAGCGGGGC
>JAEUJR010001114.1 GCA_016793585.1 Archangium sp. | reverse complement strand
CGTCGACCGGCAGGCCCGCGTCCGTCACGCCCGCATCGGGGCGGCCTGCGTCGACCATGGAGCCCGCGTCGGGCACTCCCGCGTCGACCACCACCACGCCCGAGTCACGCCCGGCATCGGGCACGGGGGGAATGATGATCACGCCGCTGTCAGGGAGCGGCCCTGCGTCGGTCTCCATCGGAATGCCGCCATCGGGCAGCCGATCGGAGCGGAGCACGGTGAACGCCGACACGCCGCGCTTCGTCGCCTTCGTGCGCAGGAGCGAGGTGGTGCCGCGAATCTCGTTGCGCACACGGTCGAAGAAGATGTTGCCCAGCACCTCCCAGTTGCCATCGATCGAGCTCGCCACCCGCAAGATCTGATCGTCGCGCACGTTCGTGAGGTCGACTGCATCGAGCTTGATGCGAACGATGGCCGGCTTGAGAAAGCGGTACTCCTCTTTGTTCAGCGCCTCGATGTCCCACACCTCTGACACCTGGCCACCGGGCCGATCGCTCGACGGGTACGTGATTCTGAAGTTCTGCGCCTCGGCCAGCCCCTGCGAAGGAACCTCGAGGCACAGGCGCCGCTCGAGATCGCAGAGTTCTCCGCCGGTCGGCGTGATCTGGCCCTCGTTCGAGCCGCCGCACGAGACGAAGAGCGCCGCCCACAGCAGCCCCACCCCAACCAACAGCCATCGGACCTGTCGCACGGCGCGGAGCATACGCTGACAGGCGGTTGCGGAGCGAAGCTTGACGAACGTCGAGCGGGCGACAATGTGGCCCCTGTCTTCCTTCTCCAAGGACCCCTCACCATGAACCGAACCCTCGCTCTCTTCACGGCCGCCCTCGTGGCCTGTTCCCCTCCCGCCACCGACGCCAACAAAGACGGCATCGCCGACGGCGTTCGTACGCCCAACACCGTCACGCAGGTCGCGCCGTCGAACCCGGTCGGCACCATCACGGGCGTCGTCGCCAACACGAAGTTCATCGGCCTGGCCGACGTGAGCGTGCTGCTCGTGCTGGGCTCGGGCTTCACCACCGCCATCAAGTCGTCGGCTGACGGCGCGTTCCGCTTCGCCAACGTGCCAGCGGGCTCCTCGGGGCAGCTGATCATCTCGAAGGAGGGCTTCGGCTCGGTGCGCGTGCCGGTGACCGTGCCGGTGAGCGGCGGCAACGTGCCGGTGAACGACGCCAACGCGAACGCGGGCGTGATCATGCTGCTCGAGCTCACCGGCTCGGTGAAGTACCAGGTGCAGACCGCGAACGGCCGCCCCGCGAAGGCGGTGAAGGCGTTCCTGGAGGTGAACCCGGCCGGCTTCCAGCTGACGTCGGGCACGGGCTACGGCACCTCGCTCGGCCAGCTCTCGTTCGAGGGCACGGCAGACGACACGGGTGCGCTGACGTTCATGAACGTTCCCGCGCCGACCGAGCTCGCGCGCACCACCGGCGGGCAGACGAACTACACGCTCGTGATCGCGGGCCTCGACGAAGACGGCGACGGCGAGAACGAGTTCAACGGTCTGGTCGACAGCCGCTCGGGCCGCGACTTCTTCACCGCGGGTGTGCCGACGCTGCGCCTGCCCGACAACCGCGCCGGTGGCGCCCCCTCGATCGTCGCCACCAACGTCGAGAGCCTCACGGGCACGCTGTCGCCCGTGCGCAACCTGCTGCGCCCCACCGAGAGCATCTACGTCGTCTTCAACCAGCCCATCG
>JAEUJR010001029.1 GCA_016793585.1 Archangium sp. | reverse complement strand
CCATCAAGAAACGCTTCATGCTGCCTCCGTGCGCCCCTGTGGACAGCTGTGGCAGGGGCCGGGTTCCTGAAAAGTTGGCGGACACTAGGGGATCAGCGAGTCGTTTGGAAGACCACCAAAGCGCCGAATTGTCCACTTTCGGCGCCACCCACAATCTTCTCAAGCGCTGAGAATCAGGGCTTCTTCTCTTCTGCCTTGGGCGCTTCAGCCGGCTTCGCTTCGTCGGGCTTCGGAGCCTCTTTCGAGGCATCGGCCTTGGGGGCTTCAGCGGGCGTGGTGTTCGTGGCCGGCGGAGGCGTGGCCCCGTTGGGCGCGGGGGCAGCGGGGTCGCCCGCGGGAGGCGCCGTGTCAGGCGCCTTCTCGGCCTCCTGTTCGGCCTTGTCGAGCATCGACGGGCCAGTCGGAGCAACGGGCTTCGGCTTCTCGGGCGCGGGCTGGGCGGCCTGCTGACCCGACTTCTGCATCGCCAGAATGCCCTTCACCTTGTTGTCGATCATCTGCTGGTCCTGCGCAGAGGTGGTCGACAGCGCCTTGCACTTCTCGAAGAAGCCCAGCGCCTTGTCCCAACCCGACTTGTCAGCAGCGTAGGCCCAGGCGGCGCCGCACACCGCGTCGTTCTGGTCGGACTTGAGCGAGAGCACCTTCTCGAACACTTCGCCGGCCTTCAGGCCCTTCTTGGCGTCCTTCCCCTTCTGGCCGTCGAGCGCCCAGGCGTACGCGAGGAAGTTCTCGTAGCGAGTCGGGTCGAGCTCGGTGGTACGGCCGAGGTTCTTCTCGGCCGTGAGGTAGTCGCGGTAGCTGAGCGCCATCGCGCCGATGTTGAAGAGGCTGGGCGCGAAGTCCTTGTTGAGGCTCACAGCCTTCTGGAACTGCGCGAGGGCCAGACGCTTCTCCTGCTGCTGCAGGTAGATGAGGCCCAGGTTGTTGTAGACGCCCGGATCCTTCTCATCGAGCTTCTTCGCGTTGATCGAGATGAACTGCGCGAGCGGCAGGTTGCCCTGATCGAAGTAGATGAGCGCGAGGTTCTTGTACGCGTCGGGGTTGTCTTTGGTGCGCGAGAGCACGCGGCGCGCCGTCTCTTCGGCCTTCGCGTAGTTCTTGGCCAGGCGGTAGGCGACCGTGAGGTTGTTGTTCAGCTCGACGTCGAACTCGTTGTCCTTCAGCGCCTCTTCGTACAGCGCGATCGCCTCGGCGAACTTGTCCTGGAGGCGGTAGACGCGCCCGAGGTTGAGCAGCGTCGGCTTGTGCTTCGGGTCGATCTTGTGAGCGGCCTCGTAGCGGGTCTGCGCATCGGTGAGCCGGCCCTGCCGCTCGGCGATGACGCCCAGGTTGTACTGGGTGACCATGCTGGCGGGCACCTTGTCGGCGACCTTGGTGAAGAGCGTGTTGGCCTCGTCGAGGTTGCCGCTGTCGAACGCAGCGACGCCCTTGTCGAAGTTCTCCTTCGCGCTGGGAAGCTTGGGGGGCGGGGGCGGCGCGACGACGACGTCCTTCTTCTCCTCGACCTTCGTGGTGGTGCACGCGGTGAGGCCGGAGGCGGTGGCGACGATGGTGAGGGCAGCGATCTTGAGCTTCATGGGCCGTGTTCCTTGTCTCTCTCGTCGTCGATTCAGCGGCTACCAGCGCCAGCGGCCGGAGCCGCTGCGCTCGGGGCAGGCGTCGTGGGCGCCGGAGCGACCTTCTGCTCCTCGGGCTCGGTCGGCAGCGGCGCGTCGTTCGCGGGAGGCTGCTTCTCGAAGCCGGACGTCACGAAGAACTCCGACCCACGGTATGAGACGTCTCGAGTCTTGCCGTAGGTT
>JAEUJR010001024.1 GCA_016793585.1 Archangium sp. | reverse complement strand
GACGGTGACGGAGGGGCGACACCACCCTGATCGGACACCGTTCTTCTAAGTGGGGCCGACTGTGAGGTGGTACGGGCCGGCCGTCGGAGCGCTGGTGTTGGCGGTGCTCGCGGTGGTGCTGAAGAAGCGCTTCAAGTTCCTGGTGCGCGTGTCGCCCGAAGCGCTGGTGCTCGGAGCGGCGCTCTGGCTCGGCGTGATCGTGGGCTTCAGCGTGCCGGTGCAGAAGTACCAGTGGTACGTGCACCCCGGCCTCGTCGGAGCGGCGTTGCTCGTCGGCTCGGTGCTCGTGCTGGTGCCGGTGAAGATCGATCGCTTCATCGCGATCGGGTGCGTGGTGTTGGCGCTCGCGTGGCCGCTGGTGCGCTTCATCCCGTGGGACTCGCGGTTGTCAGAGACGCAGAAGCAGATCGCGGCGCTGCAGTCGTCGACGGGTCCGGTTCGTGGTGACGCGATCGCCGATTGTTCGCCGATGGACCCGTGGGTGTCGGGTCATCTGTTCGGGTTTCTCTGGGATGCGAAGCGCGTCGACTGTGCAGAGTCCGCGCCCTGGCGCTTCGATGGTGAGCGCGTCGTTGCGGCTACTGCTTCGGTCCCGTGACTACCTCTGACGTGGCGCGTGTGGAGATGGTGCTCGGGAAACTGGGGCGCCAGAGCCGAAAGCACTTCGCGTTCGGCAATTCGTAGAACGACTCATGCCAGGGATCGGCGCCGAGCGTCGCGAGGAACTCCATCAAGACGCGCTCGTTGAGACGCTTTCGTTTGATGCGGTTCGAGTATCCAGCGACAGGTTCTCCCGGGAGCGGGTCGCCTGGTGAAAGGTCCACACGGTGTCGTCTCGCGAGACCTGCACGTGTCGCGCTCGTTTGCCGTCCTCGCCACCACGACGAAAGGCGAACGACGTTCCGGCCTGCATCGGTCCATTGGTGTCGGAGCTCGACCAGTGGATCGTGTCGACGCCATGCAGCCTGCTGAGGTTGTGACAGAGCGAGTCGTAGCCGTCGCAGCCGAAGGAGTTGCTCCACACCGGCGTCCACTCCGTCTTCGTTGGAAGCGCGAGGAACACGATCGGGAAATTGGTCAGCACCTCGACGGAGCGAAACACCGCGTCGATGTTCTCGAACGAGCGCCACTCCGATTTGCAGGTCTCTGACGGAACGATTCGCTTCAGCTCGCTCGACAAGAACTCGGCGACTCGTTCGATCGGAGCACGCACCAGCTCCATCGAGCGCGGCAACGGCCACCAGGTCTCGAACACCGGGTCTTTGTGCGCGGTCATCAGGTCTCAGTCTTCGCAGCACGTGGGCGCAGCAACGCCCAGATGACGAGCGGCGAGAACAACACCAGCTCGATCACAATCACCATCGCGCCGCGGGCCGAGACCATTCCAGCGCCGATCGGCGCGACGGGAATTGGCTGAACCGGCCAGAAGTAGCGCTCGGTCGTCACCGGCCAGAGCAGGGCACAGCCGAGCCCGCCATCGGTCAGCATGTCGAGCAGGGGATGCGTCAACACCACCACGAACGTGAACATCGCGAGCCGCTGATCACGTCGAAGGAGCCAGGCGATCACTCCGCACAGCACGGCAAAGACGATCGAATGCGACGCTCCCCGATGGCCGAACTGGTTCGCGTACGGAATGCGAAACACGAACGCGATCACGTCGGCGTCCGGCAACATCGACAACGCCGAGAAGGCGAGCATCGAGACGAGCGCACGTTTCCGCGAGAACGCCCGGCCCGCCGCCATGCCCACCGCGATGTGACCGAAGCTCGCCATCTCTCTCCAAAAGCGAAGGGCGCCGACTCCCGTGGAGCCGACGCCCTCGTTCACCACACCCTCGACTTCGTTACTGGCTGAAGCCT
>JAEUJR010001003.1 GCA_016793585.1 Archangium sp. | reverse complement strand
GCCGCCGTAGGTGACGGCGTTCGCGCGCAGCACCGCCGCGAAGGGCCAGGCCTTTGGCCGGTTCAGCAACACGTTGATGCCCTGCTCGGTCGCCACCGTGATGGCGAAGTGCAGCAGCGGAAAGACGAGCGCCTGCCCCACCACGCCTGCGACGCGATTGCCCAGCGTCGCGACGTCACCCGAGACCAGCACCATCGCGAAGCCCATCGCCGACGTCACGACGTTCGACACCACTGCTCCGCGGAGGGGATGTGGCAAGCGGTGAACCCGGTAGACGAGCCACTCGACGACGATGACGAGCGGAAAGAGGTACGCGTTCATCAGCGCGCCAAATTCGTTGGCGGGCACGATGGTGTTGGCCAACGCGACCGCAGGCAGCAGCACAAGGAGCGCGCTCAGGCGCTTCATCGAGCCGCCGACGCGCGCCGGCGAACGAAGGCGAGCAGCCCGAGCACCATGAGGCCGGGAGCGCTGGTGCAGCTCTGACAGCCCATCGGTTGGGTCGTGACGCCGCCGCCCGCTGTTCCACCAGCCGAGGCGGTTCCTCCCGCAGACGACGTGGTGCCGCCCGCCGTCGGAGCCGAGCCTCCAGCACTGCCTCCCGCTGAGGCCGTGCCGCCCGCGGTCGTTCCACCGGCTGCGTTGCCACCGGCGCTCGCCGTTCCTCCAGCCGCACTGCCGCCCGCGCTCGCCGACCCGCCCGCTGCGTTTCCCCCAGCGCTCGCCGTCCCACCGCCTGCTGCGCCACCACCCATGCCGCCGTCGACGGGCGCGGTGATGCCGAAGAAGTCGGCCATGTCGGGAGCCCACGCCGCACGCCACTCGTGCACCGCGCCGGGGACCTCGTTCAACTCGACCAGTGCGTCTCCGTTCGCCGACACGCGGAAGAACGAGCGCGTGCCTCCGGTCGAGATGGGCCTCGTGCCGTCGGCGGTCTGGTCGATGCCGTGCACGTTCGTCCACTGCTGCACGAGCTCGAGGCGGTTCATCGGAGCGACGAAGGGATCTGACATGCCCTGCCAGATGGAGACGCGTGGATAGGAGCCGGTGAACGCCGAGAACGCGCTGCGCACGCGCATGCCGTGAACCTGTGGCGTGGAGTCGATGCCGCTGATGCAGCTCGTCGCGCCAGGGGGCCCGAAGTACGACTCGGTGCACTTGAACGGAATGCCTGCGGCGACCACGGCTGCGCGAAACCGGTCGGGGTGCGTGGCGATGGCGTTCACGACTTCGGCGGCTCCGGCCGAGAAGCCAGCGACGAAGACCTGCTGCGGGTCGCTCCCAACGTCGGTCACCATGCGGTCGACCATCTGCACGATCGACTGCATCTCACCAGCGCCGCGCGTCTGGTCGCCGCTCTCGAACCAGTTGAAGCAGAGCTGCACGTTGTTGGTGACCTGCTGCTGCGGCACGAGCAACGCGAACTGGCGCTGGGTCGCGAGCGCCTCGAAGCCGCTGGTGCTCGAGAAGTTCGTCGCGGTGTCGGTGCAGCCGTGCAGCAGCACCACGAGTGGCCGGCCCCGCGGGAGGCCCGTGGGCACGAAGCGATACATCGCGAGCGCGCCCGGGTTCGAGCCGAAGCCCGTCACCGAGTCGAGCGCCTGGCGGCTGGTGCCGACCTCGTCGCGCTGCGTGGGAAGTCCACAAGACAGCACCACCACCACGGCCATCGGGAGCCAACGCATGCGTGGTCGCGTAGGGGAGCGGGCCTCAGCGGTCAATGAACGGGTGTGCGAGGGTGGATACGCTCGCCATGCGCTCCGAGGTGACGAGCTCGACCGCGCCGAGCCCGCCACTCCGGCGTGACTTCGTCAGTGCTGCCCCGAGTACACCTCGACGAACTCTTCGGCGCTGAAGCTGTTGCTGAACTTCGTCGAGAGGCCGAGCGCGTGCTGCGGGTTCACCACGTGCGTGGCGGCCTTCTTCGCGATGTCGAGGCGGGTGATCTCGTTGCGGAACAGGTCGAGCACCTGCGAGAGCTGCAGCGCCGTCAGGCCGTTTCGCTCGATGAGCTTGTCGAACATGTCTTCGCGCACGATCTCGTTCATCACGTTGCGCAGCGAGGTGAGCATTCCGTTGAACACCGTCGCGTCCATCGAGACGAAGCCGTTGCGGGCGAGGCCACAGCCAGGGTCGTTCGGGCCAGTGCCGCAGTCACGCACCTGAGCGACGGCGGGCTGCGCGTAGACGGGCGGCGGCGGCAACATGCCGGGGCGCGGCGGCGGAGGCGGCATCATGTTCGGGTCGGTCACCTGCACCGTCATGCCCGGCACCTGCACCATCACGGCGGGCTGCGGCTGCCCGGGCTGCTGCACCACGACGCCAGGCGCCATCACGACACCGGGCTGCACGACGACGCCGGGCTGCGCTCCGGGGAACTGAATCGCGACGCCGCCGGGGCCGACCATGCCGGGCTGGTACTGCACGCCAGGCTGCTGCTGCGCCATCGTCTGCGTGTACGCGGTCTGGTTCATCGAGCTGCGGAACTTCGACGAGAAGCCAATCGCGTGCTGCGGGTTCACCAGCTTCGGGGCCGCGCGCATCGCGAAGTCGAGCTTCATCATCTCGCTGTTGAAGAGGTCGAGCATCGGCTCGAGCTGCGCGGCCGTGAGCGAGTTCTGCTCGAGCATGCTGTTGGCCATGGAGCCGCGCATCATCTCGCTGCGGTTCGCGCGCATGGCCGAGAGGAAGCCCTGGTACGTGGGCGCGTCCATCGCGAAGCGACCGTCACGCACCATCAGACAGCCGGGGTCGTTCGGGCCGGTGCCGCAGTCACGGCGCAGCACCACGGGCGGAGGCGGCGCCACCACCACCTGCGGCGTCAGGTTCACCTTGAACGTCACCTCGCGAAACGCGAGCTCCTGGCCCTGGCCGTTGAAGACGGCGACGTGCGCGATGAAGCGGCCGTTCGAGAAGTCGTCTTCGGCGAGCGTCGAGTAGCGCAGCACGTGGTTGTAGGCGTTCTTCCAGACGAACGGCGACGACGGCACGGTCCACACCTGCGTCGTCACCCACTCGCTCCAGTCGCCCTCGAACGAGCGGAAGCGCGTGGCGATGTAGAAGCCCTGGCCCTGCATGAACTCGAAGCGCACCTCGGGCAGCGAGAGCTGCACGGCGCCTTCACCCTGGAACGGCACGTTCGGCGTCACCTTGATGGGCGAGAGCTGCACGAACTGGCTCTGCATGCCGCCCTGGTCGCCCTTGCGCTTGTCGCGGCGGCTGCCGCCCTTGTTGCGGCCGGGGTCGTTCCAGATGGCGATGCGCGCGTCTTCCATCGCGTCGAGGCCGCGCTGAATGTCTTCGGTGACGCCGATGGGGCAGGCCGCGAAGGGCGCCTGCTGGCCGAGCGTCGCGAGCTCGAAGCGCAGCTGGTTGAGCTCGTTCACCGGCGACTGCAGCTTCTTGAGCGCGTCGATGCGGTCGACGAGGCCGTCGAGCGAGGGGCCAATCTGATTGCGGCAGCGGCCGTTGGAGCGCTGGGTGCGGTCGTACGCGTCCTCCACGGCGTCGGCGGCGGCCGAGAGCGGTTTGCTCCAGGGTTCTGCGGCGGCGATGGAGGCGAGGAGCGCGACGGCGGTGCAGGTGAGGTGTCTCATGGTCCGTCCGAGGTGAGCGGTGGCTGGCCGAAATGACGCTGCGATTTCGAGGGGATTCAAGCCGCGGAAACAAAGCAGCGGGGTGGATCGGATTCCAGAACCGCGGCAACGTCGTCGCGCCTCATTTCTATAAGTTGATTTGAGGTTCGGCAGTGGATTAGTAGGTCGTGGATGGATTGGATCGACCATCGACTGGTGCAGTCACTGCAGGTGGACGGGCGGGCGACGCAGCTCGACCTCTCGAAGCAGGTGAAGCTCTCGCAGCCGGCGACGGCGGAGCGCATTCGCAAACTCGAAGATGCGGGCGTCATCACCGGCTACTCGGCGCGCGTCGACGCGACGAAGCTGGGCAAGGACGTGACGGCGTTCGTGGGCGTCTCCATCGAGCACCCGAAGTACTTCGAGCAGTTCTCGAAGAAGGTGCTCGGGCTCGAAGAGGTGCTCGAGTGTCACCGCGTCGCGGGCGCTGATTCGTATCTGCTGAAGGTGAAGACGGCGACGACGGGCACGCTCGACGCGTTGCTGGTCGAGACGCTGCGCACGATTCCC
>JAEUJR010000988.1 GCA_016793585.1 Archangium sp. | reverse complement strand
TCGCCCTTCGTCTCGAGCGAGCGCACCTTCTCCAGCAACGAGTCCAGGTTCGCGGTCGTCATGTCAGAAGGTCCAGGCGACGGTGGAGAGCGCCCACTGCTTGAGGTTGGTGACCCAGCTCTCTTTCTTGAGCTCGGCCATCGTCACCTGCGTGGTCTTGTCGAGGCCGCCTGCGAAGCGCTCTTCCAGCGACTTCGCCGTCTTCGGGTCGGTCACCGCCATCGCGATCTCGGCGTCGGTGTTCTTCGAGCGGCCGTTGAGGTTGACCGAGCCGACGATGGAGAACTCTCCGTCGAAGGTGGCCGTCTTCGCGTGCAGCGTGCCGCCGTGCTTCTCGTAGATCTTCACGCCGGCCTTCATCATGTCGTCGTAGAAGTGCCGGGCCGCGTCCGAGACGAAGCCCATGTCGTTGGCCTCGCGGCTGTTCGTCATCACCTTCACGTCGACGCCACGTTTGGCCGCGTCGATGAGCGCCTTGCGCAGCTCGGGCGGCGGCAGGAAGTAGGCGTTCTCGATGGTGATGCTCTTGGTCGCCGTCTCGATGGCCGTCTTGTAGAGGCGCGTGCTGGCCTCTTCGATGCCCTTCACCTCGGGGTTGTGCTGCACCACGCGCACCGAGGGGCCGCCGTCTTTCGGCACCAGCGGCGGGTAGAGCTTGGCCTTCGCGGCCTCGGAGATGGGCGTGCCCACCTCGTTCCAGTTCCGGAGGAACGCGTTCATCGAGTCGCGCACGGCGGGGCCTTCGAGCTTCACGTCGGTATCGCGCCAGGCCTCGGTGCCCTTGCCGTCTTTGCCGCCACCGCGCGAGAGCACCATCTTGCCCGAGCCGCCGAGCGCGTACTCATCGGCGATGTTCATGCCGCCGAGCACGGCTGCCTGGCCGTCGACGATGAGGTTCTTCTCGTGCCAGCGATCGTTGATGTCCCAGACCTTCCACTTCTCGCCGTAGGCGCGCACGTCGACGCCGGCGTCCTTCATCATCTGGAACATCTTCGGGTCGGCGCGGCCAGAGCCCATGGCGTCGTAGATCACCCGAACCTCGACGCCCTCCTTCGCTTTCGCGGCGAGCTGCTTGGCCAGCTTCCAGCCCGTCTCGTCGGAGTTGAAGATGAACGTCTGGAAGCAAATGGAGTGCTTCGCGCCGCCGATCATCTTCTCGCGCTCGGCGAACGAATGAACGCCGTCGTAGAGCATCGACACCGAGTTGCCGGCGACGCTGCGTGACTTCGTCGCGGCGTCGAGGCGGGCTTCGAAAGCCTGCGACCGGAAGCCCGACGGCGGCGGCGCGGTCGGCGGCGCGGTGACCGTCTTCGCGACCTGCGCTCCCTGCGCGCCCCAGGCCTTCTGGGTGGCCGGGGTGACGGGCGCTTCGACCTGGGCAGGCGCCTTCGTAGTGGGGGTGCTGACGACCGGCGTCTGGGGGGGCGTGTTGCGCTGAACCTTCATGGAGCAGAGGTCTTAGCGAACGCCAACCCGTGCGTCACGTGGGTGCAGACCCGTGGGAGCCCTACTCCGAGCCCGTCGTCATGCGCACGACCTCGTCGAAGCCAGTCACGCCTTCGTAGAGCTTGCGCACGGCGGCCTCACGGAGCGTTCGCATGCCAGCCTTTCGCCCCTCTTCGACCAGCGCGGCGTGGGGCGCCTTGCGGGTGATGAGCGACTTGATCTCGGCGGTGGCCGAGAAGATCTCGAAGACGGCGGTGCGGCCGCGATAACCGGTACCACGGCACTTCACGCAGCCGGCGCCCTTCATGAAGCGGGGCGCGCCCATGTCGGTGGGGAGCTCGGTGCGCAGCGAGTCGAGCTGCTCCTGCGAGAGGGTGATGGGGGCGGCGCACGACGGGCAGATGCGGCGCACGAGGCGCTGCGCCATCACGCCCAGCAAGCTCGAGGCGAGCAGAAACGCCGGCACGTCGAGGTCGAGCATGCGGCCGACGGCGCCAACGGAGTCGTTGGTGTGCAGCGTCGAGAGCACGAGGTGGCCAGTGAGCGCCGACTGAATCGCGTTCTCGGCCGTCTCGGGGTCTCGAATCTCGCCGACCATGATGATGTCGGGGTCTTGCCGGAGGATGTGGCGGAGCGCGTTCGCGAAATCGAGGCCGATCTTCGGCTGCACCTGGGTCTGGTTGAACGCGTCCCACACCATTTCGATCGGGTCTTCGATGGTGGTGACGTTCACGTCTGGGCCAGCCAGCGCCTTGAGCGCAGAGTAGAGCGTGGTCGTCTTGCCCGAGCCGGTCGGGCCGGTGACGAGGATGAGGCCGTGGGGTTCGGCGATCCACGACTCGAAGAGGTGCTTCTCGGTCGGGTCGAAGCCGAGCGCGGCGATGTCGACCACCAGCGTCTCGGGGTCGAAGATGCGCATGACGACCTTCTCACCGAAGGCGGTCGGCAGCGTCGACACACGAATCTCGACCTCGTGGCCGTCGCGATCGATCTTGATGCGGCCGTCTTGCGGCTTGCGCTTCTCGCTGATGTCGATGCGGGCGATCATCTTCACGCGCGAGACGACGGGCGCGTGCACCTGCGGCGGCAGCGTGTAGACACCATGGAGCACGCCGTCGATGCGGAAGCGCACGATCGACTTGTCGCGTTTGGGCTCGATGTGAATGTCGCTGGCGCGGTTGTCGAACGCCGAGCGCAAGAGGTGCTCGACGGCCTGAATGATCGAGCCGTCTTCGGGCGCGAGCTCTTTCGAGCTGTTGCTCGACAACGTGACGAGCTGCTCGAAGTTCGAGACGCCCGTCGTGGTGGTGGCGAACTCGTCGGCGGCGGCGGCCAGCGTTCGGCGAAAGCCGTAGACGTCTTGAATGCCCTTCAAGATGTCCTGCTTCGCGGAGAGGACGGGCGCGATGGGCGTGTTGACGGTGCGCTCGAGGTTCTCGAAGAGCGCGTGATCGAACGGGTTGGCGACGGCGACGACGAGCGGCGTGCCGGGGCCTCCGCCTTCGAGGGGCAGCAGGCAGTGCCGCACGGCGTAGGGCTTTGAGATCGTGCGCGCGGCGAGGTTCATGTCGAGGCGCAGCGGGTCGATCTTCTTGTACGGCACGCCCGCGGCGCCGGCGACGATCTCGCTGATGCGATCCTGGTCGAGCAGCTCACCCGGTTTGCCCGGCATGGGCACCTGGAAGAGCGCGACGATCTCGATGGGCGAGACGGCGTACTTGTCGTCACCGACCTGCTTGAGCACGCGCTTCTTCGCCTGCGCTTCGCGCTGCAACACGTCTCCGGCCTGACCGCGGGTCAGCACCTTCGCCGCGACCAGCGCGTCGAGCACGAACGACAGAGAGAACTCGTTCGCGCGTCGGTCTTCGAGCTTCGTCACCTGCGACGCCTCCTGGAGGCCACCAGCGCCGTGGCCATGAGCATCAGCATGGGGCCGAACGCGTCGGCCGTCGAACAAGCGCACCCGGCATTTCCACCACCCGTCGGAACGCCACCATCGGGGCGGGGCATGAACGGGCGGCCGGCGTCGGGCACGTTGCAGAAGGTACAGCCGGCGTCCATCGGGTCGACGGGCAGCTCGCACTCCTGATCGCGGCAGGTCTGGCCCACGGGGCAATCGGTGTCGGCCTGACACGCGGGAATGCACGCCTTCACGCCCGGGTAGTCGGCGCACCGCAGGCCCTGGCCGCAGCTGCGGGGCGCCGAGCAGGTCTTGAGGCAGTAGAGCTCGCCACGATCGTCGGGCACGCAGGCCGAGCCGGTCGGGCACGTTCCGCAGCCGCGGGCGCAGCTCAAGGTGCACTGCTTGGTGGTGAAGCGGCGATCGGCCTGACGGCAGAGCTGGCCCGAGCCGCACTGCGAGTCGGCGGTGCAGATGGTGCCGACCGACACGCCGGGGGTCTGCTTCGGCACGCAGCGGCCGTCGCACTGGCGGCACTCGTAGTCGACGACGACGCCGTTCTCGGTCGGGTCGATGCAGTCGGCTTCGACGCGGCAGTTGGGAATGCAGATGCCGGCGTTGCCCGACGCGGTGGTGGTGTCACACGTGTAGCCCGGGCGGCAGTCTGACAAGCCGACGCGACAGCTCGCGATGCACAGCTTCATGCCTTGCGCGCTGGGCAGACAGACCGAGTTCGCGGGGCACGCCGGCTGACCGAGATCGCACCCCTGCGTGCAGTAGCCGTCGGCCCAGAAGGTCGTCCCCGAAGGCGCGGTGTTCGGCCGCAGACAGAGGCCGATCGCCGAGCCGCAGTCGGGCTGGTTGTTCGTGCAGGCCTTGCCGACCTGCGTGACGTTGCTGCTCGGGTACTGGCAGGAGTTGTTCGACGCGAACAAGGTCGAGGGCTGGCAGTCCATCGGCAGGGCGCACGGCACGGTGTTGGGCACGCACCCATTGGTGCAGTAGCGCGAAGGCCCCAGCGTTCCGACGCGCGACATGCACTTGAGGTTGGTGTCGCAGCCCCCGTCGGCGAAGCACTGCGCGCCCGCCTGCCCGAAGGCCGGGTTGCGCTCGCAGATGCCGCGTACGTCGAGCTGCGTGAGTGAGCGCTTCTGCTCTCCTTTCACGATGCTGCCCTGCATGAGCCCGAGGCCGAAGTGATCGAGGCCGAGGCAGTGGCCCGCTTCGTGGGTCATCACCGTCTGCAGGTCGACGTCGTTGGGCGCGGTCGGCGTCTGCGTGCTGTACGAATAGATGAGCCCGTTGAGGAAGATGTCGCAGGTCGTGAGCACGCCGGCGTAGGCCCGTGGCACGGTGACGGCGAGGGTGAAGCCGCTGTCGAGCAGCGAGCGCGCGTCGGGGTCGGAGGAGTTCGTGATCCACGCGGGCGTCACGCTGTACGCGTCGAACGTGTCTTGCGGGTTGGCGACCTGAGCGCCGGTGTAGCCCTGGCTCTGCGTCTTCGGCATCGAGCACTGCACGCCGTTCCACTCGTTCCACGCGGCTTCGATCGCGGGCGTGGCAGCGGTGATCGAGAAGCCGCCGGGCGCGGCGACACGGTTGTCGATGTAGTACGGGAACGGCGCCTGGGCCGTCGAGAGCATGCGAAAGCCGAGGTACTTCGGGTCTTGCGCGAGCGCGGCCGACGAGAGCGTCAGCACCACCACGAAGAGGAAGCGCTTCATCGAGCGCCTCCGGGCTCAGCTGGAGCGAGCGGCCCCCTCACCTTCCCTGGCGGCAACGCGCGCAGCTCGGCGATCACCTCACGCAGCGGGCGACGCGCGTTCTCGTTCGTCACCATGTCGTGCACGATGACCTTGTCACCATCGACGACGGGCAGTTTCCCCTCGCCCATCGCGACCAGGTAGCACCGGTCTGACGAGGTGCAGTGGAGGAACACGAGGGCGCGCTCACCGACGGCGAAGTCGGCATCACCGGGAACGAAGAGCTGCTGATCGCCGAGCTTTCCGCCGAGCTGAACCAGCGTGACGCTCGAGGGGCCCGTGCCGCGCACGTTCTCGCGAATCTGCAGCTGGGTGTGCGTCTTGAGCGCGCGCGGGTTCGACGGGTCGGTGACGGTCTTGCGCTCGATGACCTCGACGACCGCGACCCGATCGGAGGCCATCGCGCGTTGGGAGATCGTGTGTGGAATCTGGGTGGTGGCCCAGGCCGCGAACGACAGCAGCGCCGGGAGCGGCAGCAGGAATCGCCTTCTCATTGGGTACAGCCTCCACGAATGGCCCTGCGCGGGAGCGTAGCGCGCTTTCAGCTCCGGGCGGTCACTCGGCGTCGAGTGCCTGACGGGTGGCCTCGAACAGCCCTTCGGTCGTCGGGCGCGTCGCGGTCGCAGCGATGGCGACCCCGAGCTCACGCAACGCAGACGACGTCGACGGCCCACTGGCGACGACCTTGTGCAGCGCGCGCCACTCGGGCTCGGTCGACGACGCGAGCGCTTCGGCCGCAGACGGCGAGTGCACGACCACGATCGACCCACCCGGCACGTCGGGCAACGCAGGCACCTCGACCTCGTCGTAGAGCGAGACCAGCGTCGCGCGGCCGGGCACCTGACCGAGCAGCGCACGCCACTGAGACTCCTTCGGCCCGCCGACCCACAGCACCTCGTCGTCTTCGGTGAGCAGCGAGCCCAGCGTCTCGAGCCGGCCCTCTTCGCGCTCGGGCAACACGTGGCGCGCCTCCCAGCCGTGACGGCCCAGCGCACGAACGGTGTCGAGGCTGGGCGCGAGAAAGGCGGCGCGGCGGGCAGCGGTCGAGGCTCCCGTGGCGCGCACGACTTCAGCGAGCACGCGCACTGCTGTCGGAGACTCCGGAATCACCCACGAGAAGCGGCCCAGCTGTTCGCCCAGCGCCTGGGTCGAGAGCCGATCGTGCGCGACGAAGGACAACACCGGCCAGTGCACGACGGCCGCACCTTCCTCTTCGAGCAGGAAGGTGAGATCGCGAACCTCCGATGGCTCACGCAAGAGCAGGACGGTGGCCATCGCGAGCGTCGGGCTAGAGCTTGTCGAGAATGAACGCGGCCAGCAGATCGGCCTCGGGGTTCGCGGCCTTCTTCTTCGGATCGGCCTTTGGAGGCGCAGCAGCCTGCACCTCGGTGACGTAGCCCTCGGTGACCTCGTAGGCGCTCTCGCCGATGATGCACGAGTCGGCCATGTGTTCACCGCCGAGCGCCTGAATCTGCTCCTGCGTCTTCACGCGGCCGACGAGCGAGTTCGAGTCTTCGCCCGAGACGACCTTGACGAAGTGCACCGCTGGCGTGGCGGGGTGGGTCGACGTGCCACCCTCTTTCACGACGAGCTTGCCGTCCTGGAGATCGGCCCGTTCGGCCATCATCCATTCTTCCAGGGCTTTTTGCGGCAGAAAGAGCTTCAAAGACGACTCCGTAGCCTGCGCGGTCAGAAGTTGCGTATTACACCGGGTAACTGCCAACCAAAGCCCCCGCCGGGGGAAGGGTCAACTCCATGAAAGACACCGTCGCCGTTCAGGATGCCTCGTTCAAGGCCGAAGTGCTCGACTCCAGCGTTCCCGTGCTGGTCGACTTCTGGGCCACCTGGTGCGCGCCGTGCCGCGCCATCGCTCCGGCGCTCGAAGAGCTCGCCACCCAGTACAAGGGCAAGCTGAAGATCGCGAAGGTCGACGTCGACGAGAGCCAGCAGGTCGCGCAGCAGTTCGGCATTCGGTCGATTCCCACCCTGCTCCTCTTCAAGGGCGGCCGGGTCGTCGATCAGCTCGTGGGCGCGATGCCGAAGACGAAGCTGGAAGACGCGATCAAGAAGCAGCTGTGAGGCGTCGTCGCTGACGCAGTGGTGCGAAGGGCGCGAGGCGTCTGGAGCGTGGAGTTGCGCAGGTCGATGCGCACTCGCGGGCCGGGCGCCTCGTCGTGTTCGGGGGGGCACGACCTCAGCGGTTGGTGCCGCCCGAGTCACCGCGGAGGCCTGGTCGGAGGCGTTGCCCGAGGCGCGTCTCAGCGTGGGCTGGGCGATTTCGATCGCTGCACTTGCGTCGCGCGGAGGACGGGAGCACAAGGCGCCCGCTCCCGACGGGCCCGGGAGCGTCGGCAGGAGCCCCATGCTCGGTCACCTCCTCAAGGCAGACTACGAAGAGCTGATCGCGAAGAAGGACTGGGAGTCCCTTCGCATCGCCTTCGAAGATCTCGACCCGGCCGACATCGCCGAGGTGCTCGAAGATCTGCCGCCCGAAGACGAAGGCGTCATCTTTCGCATTCTTCCGCGCGACATCGCCGGCGTGGCCTTCGAGTACCTGCCGCTCGATCAGCAGACCGAGCTCGTGCAGATGCTCGGCAGCGAGCAGCTGGCCAACGTGCTCAATGAGATGGCGCCTGACGACCGTACGCGCCTCTTCGAAGAGCTGCCGGCCGAGGTCACCCGCCGCGCGCTCGAGACGCTCAAACCCGACGAGCTGAAGGTCGCCCGCCAGCTGCTCGGTTACGCAGAGGGCACCGCCGGGCGCTTCATGACGCCCGAGTACCTTGCGCTCAAGCCCAGCCTGACCGCCGCCGAGGGCCTCGCGTTTCTTCGCGCGAACGGCCGAGGGCGCGAGACGCTCAACGTGCTCTACGTCGTCGACGAGAAGAACTCGCTGCTGGCCGATCTGCGGCTCTCCGAGCTCGTGATGGCCGCGCCCGACGCGCGCGTGGGAGAGCTGCCCAATCGCCCGCTCGTCTCGATCCCCGCGACGGCCTCGAAGGACGAGATCGTCTCGACGTTCGAAAAGTACGACCGCGTGGCGCTGCCCGTCACCGACTCGCGCGGCGCGCTGCTCGGCATCATCACCGCCGACGACGTGCTCGACGTGCAGGAAGAGCAGGCCACCGAAGACATCCAGAAGCTCGGCGGTATGGAGGCCCTCGAAGCCCCGTACATGGACATCACCACCTTCGAGATGCTCAAGAAGCGTGGTGGCTGGCTGGCCGTACTGCTCATCGGCGGCATGCTGACCGCGACCGCGATGGGCTTCTTCCAGGACGAGCTCGCGCGCGCCGACGTGTTGTCGTTGTTCCTGCCGCTGATCATCGCCTCGGGCGGCAACTCGGGCAGTCAGGCCACGTCGCTGATCATTCGCGCGCTCTCGCTGCGGCAGATCGAGCTGAAGGACTGGTGGCGGGTCGCGGGCCGTGAAGCAAAAAGCGGTCTGCTGCTCGGCGTGATGCTCGCGACCATCGGCTTCGTTCGCGTGATCGTCTGGGAGCAGCTCTTCCGCGCCGGCATCTTCAGTCGCGGCTACGGCGAGCACTACATTCTCGTCGCGTTCACCGTGTCGGGAAGTCTCATCGGCGTCGTGCTCTTCGGAGCCCTCATCGGCGCGATGTTGCCCTTCGTCTTGCGGCGGCTCGGGCTCGACCCTGCAGCGGCTTCGGCGCCGTTCGTCGCGACCATCGTCGACGTCACCGGCATCGTCGTCTACTTCACCGTGGCGAGCGTGTTGCTGCGCAGCACCCTGCTCGCTCCTGTGGCGCCCGGTTAGCCGGTCACCTGCGCCAACACCTGTCTGAAGAGCCACGGCGACGCCGCGAGTGTCGAGATGATCACTCGGCGGAGCGCGGGCCGTTGCGCCGTCCACACGAGCAGATGCGCGAGCCTGGCGTACCGTCGAAAGGCCTGGGCCGAGCGCGCTTCATAAGGAGCGAACGCTTCGATCGCGCCTTTGCGCTCGAGCACTGCGGGCAGCGCTTCGGCCAGCGCCTCGGCACCTTCGAAGGCCT
>JAEUJR010000962.1 GCA_016793585.1 Archangium sp. | reverse complement strand
AAGAAGCGCGGCATCACCATCGGCAACAAGGCGTGGGACGTGCTCACCATCGACAAGGCGCGCATGGTGAGTGCGTACGTCTCGGGTAAACCAGGTGACGCGACGCTCGAGGCGCGCGGGCCGTACTCGTTCCTCTGGCAGGGGGCCTTCGGCTTTCCTTCGCCGCAGGGCCAGTCGATGCCCGAGCTGAACAGCTTCTTCCCGTGCGACATGAAGGCGACGCTGTACATGTGCGCGCGCAAGGTCGAGCACGCCGACTACTCGGGCCAGGCGACGTGGCAGACGTTTCTCTTCGGCGGCACGGTGAACCAGTGGTGGGCCGAGAAGAACGGGCGCTTCGAAGAGAACGACGAGTTCCTCGAGTGTCAGCTCGAAGCGGTGCGCGAGGTCATCAAGCGCGACTACCCCGAGCTCGGCTACGAGCCGTGAATATTGCTGCGGCGATTTCGTCGTGAGCGGCCTGCAAGGGGCCGCGGGTGTCGCCTTTGGGAGCGTCATGAACAAGGGTTGGTTGGTGCTGGGGTTGTTCGGGGTGTCTGCGTGCAGTGCTCCTGAGAGCGAAGCGACGAGCAGGGTGGCGCAGGCCCTGGGGACTCCGACGGTCATTCGCCAGGAGCCCGGCTTTCCTGCGGCGAACGGCGTGGTGCAGGGAGGGCCGACGTGGCTGGGCCAGTGCGGCTCGACCTCGTTCGTGCTCGCCGGCGACATCAACACCGGCATGGAGCCGCATCGCCTCGTGCCCGACGGTGGCCGGGTCGAGCTGATTCGTGACCTCGTGCCGGGGCCGCGCTTCTCGGTCACGGGCTCCGATGGCTTCGCGTGCACCGACGGTGGGGCGCTCTTCGTCGGCGGCTCGGGCGCGTTCGGGCTGGGGGCGAGCTTCTTGTGGCGAAGCGACGGCACTGGCACGGGCACCAGCGCGCTGCGCCCCTTCTCGGGAACCATCAGGCCCTGGCGAAACGGAGTCCTGCACACCCTCAATGACGCGCTCACGGCGGTCCAGCCCGACGGCACGCTCCGACAGCTCGGCCCGGCGGGTTGGGTCTCGGAAGGCCCCGATGGTCAGTTGTACGTCGCGGCCTCGAACGGGCTGTGGAGAACCGATGGCCACACGGCCGACGGCGGGGTGTTTCTTCGCGCGCTGTGCAGCACGAGCAACTGCTCGACCCAGCTGCTGCGAACGCGAGGGCAGCTGTACGCGCTCTCGTACGATTCGAACCTGACATCGAGCGAGCGGGCGCCGATCACCAGAGTCGAGCCCGACGGAGGACTCACGCTCGTGATGTCGCTCCTCAACCCCGCCTCACCCGCCGCTGCCGACGAGTTCCTCGTGTTCGTCGGCAACTCGGGCCAATCGCTCTGGGCCGTCGACGATTCGCTCGACGCAGGCATGCGGGTCTCGTTCCTCGGAATCACTCCGAGCGCCATCGTGACGCGGGGAAGACACGCCTGGGTGTACGAGCAGCAGGGAACGCTCGGAGTCGTCGACCTGCTCGCACCGTCGCCAGCGAACGTGCCGGTCACGCGCCCCGACGGTGGGTTGCTCACCAGAGTCTCGGCGGTCGTTCCCGTCGCGAATGGGGTCGTCGTCGCGTGGGGCAGCGGCGCGATGGCGTCGGTGACAGGTTCGGTCGCGACCGAGCTCTTCACGCAGGGCACCAGCGGCTTGACGAGTGACGGCACGACGGCGACCTTCACCCGCGGAACGCGGCCGACCACGCTCTACCGAACCGACGGTACCGACGGAGGAACGGTGGCGCTGGGCTGGTCGACGACCACCGTGTCCATCTCGCAGATCGACCTGCTGGGGAACACACCGGCCGGGCCCGCAGCGCTCGTCTCGGACTTGACCGGAGCACGGCTGGTGCGAGTCACGCCTGCGCTCACGACCGAGGTCGCGTCGTCGTCGACGAGCAACCTCACCGGCCTGCCGCCGTTCAACTTCTCGGTCACGCTCGATGGAGGCGTTGCCTACTCGACCTCGGTGGGCGGAAACGAAGTCTCGACCTGGAACGGTACCGACGGCGGCGTTCGTCTGGCCGCGCGCGGCGTGCTGCTTCGTCAAGGCGATCGCGCCATCGTGTTCGGCAATTCCGCCATCACCAACGTCACGATGTCAGGGCCGGTGGCGATTCAGCCCGACGCGGGGGCCGTGCTCTTCGTCGCCGCCACTCCAGACGAGCTCCTCTTCACGACGGCCGCTGGTGAGGTGTGGTCGCAGGCAGGCACTGCAGATGGGCGCGTCATCTGGAGCGGCGGCTCGGGCACCACCGCTGCGACGAAGCTCGATGGCCGGCTGCTCATCGCCGGGCCCTCCATCGGCGCGACCGGCTTCAGCGGCTTCTTCACCGTCGACTCGACTGGAGATGCGGGGGTGATGGCCACTCTGCCGTTCAGCATGGCGCAGCTCACCTCGCTCGTGCCCCTGCAGAGTCGGCACCTCGCCGTGGGGTTCACCTCGACCACCAGCAACTCGCCCGGCGGCGTGTGGGCTTCGAATGGCATCGACGCAGGGCTCATCTGGCGCGGCAGCATCGTGCGCACCGTGCCCACGCCGACGCAGGTCTTCTTCGCAGGGCGAGCGGCCGACGGTGGCACCCTGGCGTCATGGTGGCGCACCGATGGAACCGCGGCCGGGACGATCGAGCTCACGAGCGCGGTGCCTCCGGTCGACGCTCCGCTGAACTACCTGACCGATGGGTTGCAGTGGGTGATGCGCGAGCCTGGTGATGGGCCGTTCTTCTTCGCTGCCGGTGACGAGTTGGGCAACGAGCCATGGGTGACCGATGGAACGGTCGCGGGCACGACGCGAGTGGCCGATTTGGCGCCCGGCCCGGCGTCGTCCAACCCGCGCAACTTCACGCGCGTGGGTGATTCCCTCTTCTTCGTCGCGACGACCCCCACGGGAGATGCGCTGTGGCACCTGTCGCTGGGCACGACCGGGACGGGCGGAGGATCAGCCGGAGGCGGCAGTGCAGGCGGTGGTTCTGCGACGGCCGGTGGTTCTGCGACGGCTGGCGGCTCTGCGACGGCTGGCGGCTCTGCGACGGCTGGCGGCTCTGCGACAGCTGGCGGCTCTGCGACGGCCGGTGGCTCTGCGACGGCCGGTGGCGCTGCGACGGCTGGCGGCTCAACCGCTGGCGGCTCTGCAACCGCTGGCGGCTCGGGTGGCGGCGGCGCGCAGACGATGGCCTCGGGGTGCTCGTGCGGCAGCTCGGGCTGGTCTCCGATGATGGGGCTCGGTCTGCTGGCGGTGCTCCGTCGTCGTCAGCGCGCGGCGTCGCGCAGCGCTTCGGCCTGACGCTCGAAACCGCGCTGCACCTTCCGGAGTGGAACGAAGCCCGCGAGCAGGCCGTGGAAGACCTCGACGCTCTCGTACCGGGTGCGCGCGTCGTCGAGGCGCGTCAGAGTCTGCAGCCGCTCGGCGCGAACGAGCCCGAGCGTCGGCAACACGCCGGTGAAGCGCCACGCGAGCGCCGCCACCGCTCCCGGTGGGTCGACCCGGGTGACGAGCTCACCCGACGCCGCTCCGCCGCCGTCATGCCACTTCACGTGCAGCACCAGCCGCCCGCCCAGCACCGGTGTCGCGCCACCATCGACCTTCACGATGAAGGGGTTCCACTCGCCGTAGCGGTCGAGCGCGGTCAGCACCTGCCACACACGCTCGATGCTCGCGGGAACGTCGATGGAGGCGCGCGCTTCGGGCTGGCTCACGTGAGGGCTTCGAGCTCGCCGAGAATTCGACCCGCCGCCGCGAAGCCGTTGGGGCCGAGCCGCTCCCAGTCCTTCACGAGCGCCTGCGCGACGTCGTAGCCATCGTCGATGAAGCGCGTCGAGCGATGCACCTGGTCCCACTGCTCGAGGCGCTGAATCACGCGCCACAACGCGCCCGCCTGCTGACGCGCCTCGCCACGTTCACGCAGTGGAGACTCGGGGTCGAGCGAGACGAGGTCGGCTGCACCGCTGCGACTCGAGAGCCACGCCGCCGCCGCGTCGACGAAGAACCGCGCGAGGTGACGCTGCTGGTGCTGGTCGATGACGTCGAGGAACGAAGCGGCGATGGCCGCCTGGGCCCGGCCGACCGACGCGAGCACCTTCGGCTGCGCGAGCTGGGCCTTGAACAGCTCGGCCGACAGCCACGCGTCGCCGAGCAGGTCGAGCAGGCCACGCACGAAGGGCAGATGAAGCTTCGTCAGCGGCGCCACCGTCAGCTTTCCGACGCGGCCCATGGGCGCTGCGTGCATCAACTGCACGAGCGGCAGGCTGCGCAGCTCGGCCTGGCCCATCAACGTCGCTTCGGCGGCAGTGCCTCGCGCGCGCTCGAGCAACAGCGCCGCAAAGACCTCTTCCGACGGCGTGAGTGCTCCCTGAAAATGGAGCGTCGCGACGTCGGGCTCGGCGAGCGGCAACTTCAGCGCCCACTGCAGCAGACGAATGGTGTTCGCCGTGAACGTGAGCGGCGGAAGGTCGTGGCTCCACAGCCGGCCATCGACCTCGTTCGTCCAGCCGCCCTCTTTGAGCAGCGCGAACCCGACACCACGCGCGAGCGTCTCTTCGAGCAGCGAAGTCGACGTGGGGCCCAGCTTCGCAGGCGGCGCGACGCTGACGAGCAGCAGTCTGGTGAGCTCGGAGCCCGGGCCGCTGCCGACGACACAGCGCGCGAGGGTGATGAGGTTGGCTTCGGCGTGGGTGACGCGGGCGAGCGACATGCGGGTCAGGAGCTTCGCAGAAATTGGCGCAGCACGTCGGCCGGAGCGGGCCAGCCGTTGATGGTGAGCTTCCCGTTCTCGAGGCGCAGCTCGACGGTGTTGCTGCTCCAGAAGCGGGGCTCGTCGGGGCGGTAGGCCGTGGTGAAGAAGTGCAGCTGCTGGTTCGTGGAGCCCACCCAGCGTCGCGCCTGCTCGGGCTTCGTCGCGTCGTAGCGGCCGTCGAGCAGCAGGTCGGCCGTGTCGAGCATGGCCTGCACGCCGGGCTTCGTCTTCGCCTGCTCACGGAGCTCGGCCAGCGTGTAGCCGCTGTAGAGCATCACCGTCTTGCCGCCCGCCTTCACCAGACGGCACAGCTCGGCGACGCCGTCGGGCTGCTCGAACGGCTCACCGCCCAGCACCGACACCCCTTCGATGCGCGGCGTCGCGAGAATCTCTTCGGCGAGCGCGGCGACCTCGACTTCGACGCCGCCCTTCCCGTGAACGAACATCTCGGGGTTGCAGCAGCCCGGGCAGCGAATGGAGCAGCCCTGCACCCAGAGCGCGAAGCGCACGCCCGGCCCTTCGGCCTCGGTGTCTCGAATCTTCTGGGCGACGCGCAGCTTCACGAGGGCGCAAGCATAGTCACCAACCAGAGACACCGCTGCGGCACCAGCCACACGGGTAGATTCCGCGCGATGCGACCCGCGCTCGTTCTCCTGCTGCTCACCTCGTGCGCCGCACCGCCGACGGGCATCGACTTCGTCACGACCGACGGCGCTGCCCCGCTCGTGCAGGCGAGCCTCGAGTACCTGCCCGACCCGCGCGTGATGATGCAGCGAAGCAGCGCGCCCCGTACCGCCACGGGCCGCACCAGCGTCACCGTCTCTGTCGTCGAGCGCACCGACTGCACCGACTGCTACCGCATCGATCGCGACGGCAACCGCCTCGTCATCTCTGGCGGCCTTCCGCTCGGCGTGCAGTACGGCGTCGCCCACGTGCTCGAGCTGCACGGCTACCGCTTTCACCACCCGTGGAAGACGTACGTGCCGCAAGCGTTCCTGCCCATCGACGAGTCGGTGTTCGGCAAGGAGCACGCGCCCGAGGTCGACGTTCGGCGCGGGCTGCACCTGCACACGCTGCACCCCATCGAGGCGCTCTACGACTTCTGGGTGCCGTCGGCGAAGAACCTCGAGGGCGCGCGCCGCACCATCGACTTCGTGGTGAAGAACCGCGGCAACTTCGTCTCGATGTACGCGCTCGACGACATCACCAACGACGACGAGAAGACCCGCGCCTGGCGCGCGCACACGAAGCAGCTTCTCGCCTACGCCACCTCCCGCGGCGTCGACCTCGGCATCGCGATTCAGCTCTTCGGCAAGTCGAACCTGCAGCTCTCGTTCGACCTCATCGACGACGAGAGCAGCCCCAACGCGATGGCCGAGCTCGAGCGGCGGCTGCACGTGCTGCTCGACGAGACGCCGTACGTCTCGGTGCAGGTCGCCTTCGGCGAGTTCTTCAAGGCCGACCCTGCCCAGCTCGTGCAGAAGGTCGACGAGACGTACGCGGCGCTCCAGCGGGTGCGGCCCGGCATCGAGATGGTCTGCAGCGTTCACGTCGGAAACTTCCCCGACCTGCGCGTCGACTACATGGGCGTGCGGCAGCTCTATTACTTCCTCGTGCGCTACACGAACCCGGCCATCGTGCCGTGGGTGCACACCGTCTTCTTCTACAACCTCTACGACGACGCCGGCGGCGCGTACCTGCACGACGACTTCAGCGAGCACCGCGCGTTCCTCGAAGAGCGCGTGCGCACGGGCAGGCCGGTCGCCTACTACCCCGAGTCGGCCTACTGGATTGCCTTCGACAACAGCGTGCCGACGTACCTGCCGCTGTACGTGAAGAGCCGGCACCTCGACCTCACGCGCCTCAAAGCGGCGGGCCGACTTCGCCAGCACGTGTTGTTCAGCACCGGCTGGGAGTGGGGCTATTGGCAGACCGACGTGGCGACGCTGCGCATGACCTACGAGTTGCCCTCCACGTGGGACGCGCCGGTTCGCGAGCAGTTCGCGCCGTTCGGAGCGAAGGGACTCGCAGCAGCCGACCTCGTGCGGCGGCTGGGCGACGTTCAATACGACGGGCTGCTCACGCGCAGGCTCGCCGCGTACCTCGCCAGCCGCGACGAAGTCATCGAGGTGGGCAAGGCGCGCGGCATCGTCTCTCAGCCCGACCGCGTGCTCTTCGCCGACCTGCGCGCGATGACGGCGGCCGACCGCGCCGGCTTCGTCACCCGCGTGCTCGACCCGCTCGAGCAGTTCGCGGCCCAACTGACGGCGCTCGACGACGAGCTCGTGGCGCTGGAGCTTCCCACCGGCAACGCGTGGCTCGCCGAGCTGAGCGACGGCTTCGCCATCACCGCCGCGCGCAGCCGCTTCATTCACGCGCTCTATCGCGCGGTGGCGGTCTCGGCCGACGGAGGTGACGCTTCGGCCCTGCTGCAGCGCGCCGAGAGCGAGCTCGCGAAGGCCGAGACCCTCGTTCGAAAGCGGCGAAACGCGCTGTGGGACCCCGACGGCGTCGAGCTTCTGCGCAACAACGACAACCCGACCTTCTACGACTACGGCTACCTGCGCGAGGCCGACACGTTGTGCTTCTGGAAGCGCGAGCGCGCGCAGGTGCGCAACCTGCTGCTGGGCGAAGGCCTCTTCATTCCTGCCTGCGTGCTCTGACGACCGATCAGAGCGCCAGCACGCCCGAGGCCTTCTCCATCAACGCGAGACGGCGCTTCGTCACCGGGCTCGAGCCGTCGATGACGGCGGCGGTCTCGGTCAGCACGCGCTCGAGCGAGAACATCTGCACCGACGAGTCTTCGGTCGGCGTGCCTCCCTGTACGGGAGGCAGCCACGCGGCCATCGAGTCAGACAGGCCACGCAACAGCGCGCCCACCGCCGCGAAGCCGAGGCGCCCGGCGATGGCCCTGTCCTGGTAGCTCGGGTTGCCGCCCCGCACGACATGGCCGAGCACCGTCGCCCGAATCTCGACGTTCGGCATGTCGGCGCGCATCGACTCTTCGGTCAGGCGCACCAGCCGCGTACACGGCACCTGCACGCCCTCGGCCTTGATGATGAGAATGCGCCGTTTGCCGCGCGCGTAGCCATTGCGAATGACGTTCGAGAGGTCGGCGATGAGCTGCTCCTCGCTCTTGCCCTGCTCACGAATCAACACGGCGTCGGCGGCCAGCGCGATGGCGCTGGCCATGGCGAGGTAGCCGCAGTCACGGCCCATGACCTCGACGACGAAGGCCCGGCGGTGTGCGCGTGCGGTGTCTGAGATGTGGTCGCACGCATCGACGATGGTGTTGAGCGCCGTGTCGACGCCCAGGCACAGCGCGGTGCAGCCGATGTCGTTGTCGATGGAGCCGGGAATGCCGATGACGGGCAACCCCGACTCGCCCGCGAAGATGTGCGCTCCCGTGAGCGAGCCGTTGCCGCCGATGACGACGAGGCCCTCGAGGCCGCGTTTCACCATCTGCATGTTGGCCTGTGCGCGGCCCTCGGCTTCACGGAAGCGCAGGCTGCGCGCCGAGCCGATGATGGTGCCGCCCTGCCCACCTGCTGCGTCGACCTCGACGTCGACCGTCACCACGCCGTCGGAGAGCACCTTCGTGAGCTCACGAAAGTTGCCGTCCATGAGGCCCTCGTAGCCTTCCATGGCTCCGAAGACCTGCACGCCCTTCGAGGCGGCGAGCTTGGTGATGGCGCGAATCGCGGCGTTCATTCCGGGCGAGTCTCCACCCGAGGTGAGGACGGCGATCTTCTTCATGTGACGGCTCCCTTGGCGTTCAGGCGCGCGGAGTGTCTCCGTCGGTGCCCGCCGTGGGAAGCGTCTTCGCTGGCGCAGTGCGACGTCAGGCCGAGAGGAACTCGCCGACCATCGACCACGCGTGCACGTCACCTTCGATCTCGACGTGGCGCTCTTCGTCGGGCTCGTCGGCCTTCAGACAGCAACGGTCATCGACCAGACCGGCGACGGCGGCGGCGAACACGTCGGTCATCGTCGGCCCCTGCATCGGCCACGACGACAGCCCGACGTTCACCATCACGTGGTGCTCTGCGAAGTGCTGGCGCAGCGAATCGACGAGCGACCACCCGTCGAAGAGCGAGGCGCTGGGGCAGACGAGCGCGATCAAGTCGTCGCTCACCACGTGCAGCGCAGCGGGAGGGGACACTTGCGTCCCCAGCGCCTCGAGAAACCGTGCGGGCAACAGCGACACCGGCACGAGCGGTTCGATGAGCACGAGCACACCCGACGACGTGGTGACCAGCGCATCGGCCAGCGCCACGTCGAGCTGCCTGCGTGCTTCCACCTCTCGTGCAAACCCGGTCATCGGTCCCGCCTCCCACCGTGGCTTCGGCACCGGGCCGACGTGTCTCAAGGTGGGCAAGTGACGCACTCGTCGAACGATGCGAGATTCGGCGCGATGCGCAGGCTCGTTCCGGTGGTGCTGTTCGTCGTGGCGTCGAGCTGCTCGACCACCGCCACGGTTCTGACGCGCGACCGGAAGACGACCGAGGCCGAGATCATCGGTGGTGACCGCGACGTGCTGCTGTTGCGGAACCAGTACGGCCTCGAGTCCATCGTGAGGCGCGCCGAGGTGCGTGACATCGACCACCCCGGAAACGTCGTCGCATTGCTGGGCGGGTTGCTGCTGGGCGGCGGCGGCCTCGACCTCGCCGTGCTCGGTGGCTTCTGCGCGCGCGGGTCGACGGCGAGCTCGTCGTGCACTGCCCTGTTCGTCTCGATGGGTGCGACCGCGGCACTCGGAGCCGGCATGCTGGTCTGGGGCCTGTGGGCCTGGCTCTCGTCGAAGAACGCGGTGACGAACTCGCTCGAGAATCCGCCCGTGCCGATGCCAGTCGAGCAACAGGTGCCCCTCGCACCTCCGCCGCTCGCGCCTTCGGATGGGCCGGCGCTCTAACGCCGTCGCCATCACCTCAGGCTCGCTTGGGCCTTCGTCTCACGGCGTCGTGAAGAGATGGCCCCTCTCTTGTGGGCGCGCGCTCGCTGCGCTTTGTCACGCGCATGCAACAGGCTCGTCTCGTCGTCGCGTCGCTGGTGGTGCTGCTCGCGGGTTGTCCGAAGCCCGGCGGCGGAGGCGGCCCGACCAACCCCCGCCGCTGTGACGTCGACCTCAAGGCAACCGGGCTCTTCTCGTATGAAGGCACCGGCGCGAGCGCGAAGAAGGTCGAGTCGGCCGCACAGCTCATCGGCGGTGCCAACGCGCAGGGCCGCACCGGCGACGTGCTGCTCCAGAACGACAAGGTACGCGTCATCGTCGAGCAACCCGGCCGCACGGTCGGGCCCACGCTCTCGGGCGGCAACATCGTCGATGCCGACCTCGTGCGCCCCGAAGGCGCCGCCGGCCGTGACGCCTTCGGCCGCATGGCCCTCTTCTATTCCCTCGGCCGGCTCTCGAGCGTCACCGACCTCGAGGTGCTCTCCGACGGCGCCCAGGGAGGCCCCGCCATCATCGCGGCCTCGGGCAAAGACGTCGCCCACGACCTGCTGAACCTGAAGCTGTTGCTCAACAACGTCGCCGGGCTTCCGCTCGAGCCCATTCTCGACCCATCGACCCCGGTGAACGTTCGCCTGACGACCTACTTCGTGCTGTCGCCCGGAGAGTCTCGCGTGCGCATGTTGTCGGCGTTCTGCAACGACTCGAGCGAGACCATCAAGCTGCCGCTCATCGAGCTGATGGATGTGGGGGCCTTCGAGCTCTTCAACCCGGGCGGCTGCCAGAACGGCATCGGCACCAGCAAGCTCGACGACACCAACTGCCTCGCCGACAAGTCGAAGTGGATCGCCTCGCAGGGTGACGGCGTCGCCTACGGCCTGCGCACCATGTCGTTCCGCGACGCGACCAAGCCCGTGAAGGCCAACGCGGCCATCGGCTACGGCGGCGTGGTCGGCCTCTTCCTCGAAGGCGAGAACCTGCAGGGCCTGTTGTCGTGGTTCGACCCCGCGGCCGAGGTGCGGCCCGGCTCGTTCAACGTGCTCGCGAAGGAGAAGCGGCACTACGTGCGCGACTTCATCATCGCCAAAGACATCGCCGGCATCAGCGACGTGATTGCGGCGACCGAAGGCACCGCGACGGGCACGGCCGAATTCACCGTCTCGACGCCTTCGGAGGCCCGCGTGAGCATCACCGAGGTCTCGTCGGGCTTGATGACGACGCTCGTGGTGACCGACGCGCAGGGCAAGGGCCGGGCAAACCTCGCTCCCGGCGAGTACCGCGCGAGCGCCTCGAAGGAGGGCACCACCATCGGCACGGCGGCGACCTTCACCATCAGCGAAGGCCAGACTACGCAGGTCGCGCTCACCCAGGGCACGAGCCGCACGCTCACCGTCAACGTGAAGAACCTCGCCAACTCGCCGGTGCCCGCGAAGGTGACGGTGTTCTGCACGCCCGCGCCCTGCCCCTTCGATGCCCAGACGTGGAAGCAGCACCTGCTCGTCGACCCTCCCGAGATGGGCGCCGCGGCCGTGGGGTACGTGCCCGTCTCGGGCCAGCTCACGTTGACGCTGCCTCCGGGTGAGTACGCCGCCGTCGTCTCGCGCGGCCCCGAGTACAGCACCTGGCCCGACGCCTGGCCGATGCGCGGAGAGCCCGTCGACCTTCGCACCGCCAACGCCACCATCAGCGCCGTCATCGACCGCGTCGTCGACACCCCGGGGTGGATGTCGGCCGACCTGCACGTGCACGCGGTCGCGAGCTCGGACAGCGCGGTGCTCAACGAAGTGCGCGCGGCCAACTTCCTCGCCGAGGGCGTCGACGTGCTGCTCTCGACCGACCACGAAGTCATCACCGACTTTGGCCCGGTGGTGCGCTCGCTCAACGCCGAGAACCTGATGGCCACGATGATTGGCGAAGAGGTGACGACCTTCACGCACGGGCACTTCAACACCTTCCCGCTCAAGCGAAACCCCGAGCTGCCCAACGGCGGCGCGTTCGACCACGCGGGCGGAGAAGACGCGCCCTCGCTGCGAATGCCGCAGGTGTTCTCTGGCATCAAGGCCGAGCACCCGGGCGCGGTCGTGCAGCTCAACCACCCGCGCGGCAGCAGCGGCGTGCTGAGTCAGCTCAAGGTCGACACCGCGACGCTCGCCACGCATGGAGACCCGGCGCAGTTCGGCATGGCGCCCGCTGCCGATGCGACGGCCAACGACACGAAGCTGCTCGGTGACGGCTTCGACGCCGTTGAGACCGCGAACGGCACCGGCCCCAGCAACGGTGTGCTCAACGATTGGATGACGTTTCTCTCGCGCGGCACGGTGCGCACGGCCACCGGCGTCTCGGACACGCACAAGCCCTTCAGCGACGCGCCGGGCTACTCGCGCACCTACGCGAAGGTGGCCAACGACACGCCGACGACGTTCCAGCCAGCGCAGTTCGCCGAGGCGATTCGTACGCAGCAGGCCTTCGTGACGAACGGGCCGCTGCTGCAGGTGACGGCGAAGAAGCTCGACGGCGCGATGATGCCCGTCGGAGCGGCCGTTGGCATCGGTGGCACCTTGTCGGTCGCGGCGAACGACGCGGTCGAGCTCACCGTCGACGTGCAGGGCCCGGAGTGGATGATCGTCGACCGCCTCGAGGTCTTCAGCCACGCGACTGGCCGTGAGGCCGTCAATGGCGAGACGAACTCGACCTGGCCCGACGCGCGCGCGCTCGACCGGAAAATCATCGCGACGCCTCCCGTGGAGCCGGTCGCGGGCACCAACCTGCGCCGCATGCACCTCGTCGAGAAGTTCGTGCTCAGGCCGACGAAAGACACCTGGTACGTGGTGATGGCGCGCGGCACCACGCGCTCGATGCGGCCGCTGCACGGCAACGTGCCCATCGCCTACTCCAACGCCATTCTCATCGATGCCGACGGCTCGGGCCGCTACGACGACTTCCCGCTCAAGCCGGGTCAGCCGCTGCGGGTGCCGAACGCGCCCGCGCCGAGGCCGAGGGTGCCGACGGCCGACGAGCTGGGCAACGCCATTCGCAAGCTCATCGAACACCGCCACGACTGAGCGAGTTCACTGCGGTTCGGTCGGTCGTTCGGTTTCGTCGACAACGTCGGCGTGAAGCGGCGAACGGTTCGCGTTAGACACGGCCCCGTGCGCGCCGTCGGCCTCGCCCTTCTCTTCTTCGCACTGAACGCGTTCGCGCAAGACGGTGGCGCGGGCGTGCTGACGAAGGCGCCGACGCTGGTGCACCAGGTCGAAGCGACGTTCCCTCCCGAGCTGCTCGACGCTGGCACCGGCGGCACCGTGGTGATGGAGATCGACATCGGCCCCGATGGGTCGGTGATGGACGCGCGCGTGGTGCAGAGCGCGGGCGCCAGCTTCGACCGTGAAGCGCTCGCGGCGATTCGCCAGTTCGGCTTCACGCCGGCCGAGGTCGACGGCCAGCCCGCGGCGGTGCGCATTCAGTTCAGCTACGAGTTCTTCTTCAAGCAGCAGGTCGTCGAGGTGCCCGTCGTCGCCGACGCAGGCGTGACGGGCCTGGTGAACTTCGCGGGCGTGGTGCGTGAACGCGGCACCAGAGACCCGCTGTCGAACGCGCAGGTCGTCATCGGAGAAGGCGACGGCGCGCTCGAGACGCTCAGCGACAAAGACGGTCGCTTCGAGGTGAAAGACGCGCCCGCGGGCACGCAGCGGGTGGTGGTGCTGCTGCCCGGCTACACGAAGTTCGAGACCACCGAGACGTTCGCGCCCGGCCAGCGCACCGACGTCACCTACTTCGTGCGCAAGCAGGTCTACGGCGGCTACGAGACCATCGTGCGCGCGCCCAGGGAGCGCAAAGAGGTCGCGCAGGTCACGCTCAAGCAGGAAGAGATTCGCCTCATTCCCGGCACCAATGGCGACGCGTTTCGCGTGGTGCAGAACCTGCCGGGCGTCGCGCGCTCACCGTTCGGCCTCGGCTTCCTCGTCATTCGCGGCTCGAAAGCGTGGGACACGCGCACCTTCGTCGACGAGGCGCCCGTGCCGTTGCTGTTCCACTTCGGCGGCCTCTTCTCGACGTACAACTCGAACCTGCTCGACTCCCTCACGTTTCAGCAGGGCAACTACGGCGCCGAGTACGGCCGCGGCACCGCTGGCCTCGTCAGCGCCACGGCGCGCACGCCTTCGAAGAAGGGCATTCACGGCTACTTCGACGTGAACGTCGCCGACATCTCGGGCCTCGTCGAGCTGCCCATCACCGACAGCTGGTCGGTCGCGGTCTCGGCGCGCCGCAGCTACATCGACGCGTTCCTGCCTGCGGTGCTGAGCCTCATTCCCGGCGCGACCGACACCATCGGCTTCACCGTGGCGCCCCGCTACTGGGACTACCAGGCGCGGCTCGAGTGGAAGCCACCGAAGGGCAAGAGCCGCTTCTTCGTCAGCTTCTTCGGCTCGAACGACCAGCTCGTCGCGGCGCTGCCGAACCCCGCCATCGACCCCGAGGGCCGCGCCACCTTCGGCACCACCATCGCGTACAACCGGCTCGTCTTCGGCTTCGACACCAAGCTGCACGAGCGCGTCGACTTTCGCACCCGCACGACGTTCGGCCTCGACAACGTGGGCTTCACTGCGGGCTCCGACATCTTCGCGAACACGCGGCTGTTCCCCTTCATCTCGCGCAACACGTTCACCATCGACGTGCCCGAAGCGAAGCTCACCGTGGCGACGGGCCTCGACTTTCAGATGCTGCCGTACACGCTCGAGATTCAGGCGCCGCCGCCGCCCCAGCTCGGCCAGATTCCCGACCCGTTCGCGTCGCGCCGGCTCGTCGCCGACCGCACCTCGGTGTTTCAGGTCGAGCCCGCGCTGTTCGCCGAGGCCATCTGGAAACCGGTGGAGCCGCTCAAGCTCGTCGCGGGAATTCGCGGTGACTACAACTCGGTGATGAACAAGGCGTGGGCCGACCCGCGCCTCTCGGTGTTGTGGCAGGCGCACGAGCGCGTGCTCGTCAAAGGCGGCGTCGGCATCTACCACCAGCCTCCCGACTACCGGCAGGGGCTGCTCAGCAAGAAGTTCGGCAACCCAGACCTGCTGCCCGAAGGCGCTCGGCAGGCGATGGTGGGCGGCGAGTTTCGCTTCACCGACGCCATCAGCCTCGACGTGCAGCTCTACTACAAAGACCTCTTCGACCAGGCGCGCACCACGCTCGCGACGAACGGCGGCGACACCTCGATGAGCACGAGCCCGCTGCGCTACGAGAGCTTCGGGCGCGGGCGCAGCTACGGCGCCGAGCTTCTGCTGCGGCACGCGCTCACGAAGAACTTCTTCGGGTGGGTCTCGTACACGCTCTCGCGCTCGGAGCGCGACTTTCGCGGCGGCACCATCTGGGCGCGCGGCCAGTACGACCAGCCGCACAACCTCATCGTGGTGGCGAGCTACAAGCTGCCGTTCGACTTCATCATCGGCGGGCGGCTTCGTTACACCTCGGGGCCGCTCAACACGCCCATCGTGGGCTCCATCTACGACGTGAACGGCAACTACTACTTCCCGATTCAGGGCGACCAGTTCAGCGAGCGGCTGCCCGACTTCTTCCAGCTCGACGTGCGCATCGACAAACGCTTCGTCTTCCAGAGCTGGATGCTGGCCGTCTACGTCGACGTGCAGAACGTCACCAACCGGGCGAACGTCGAAGGCGTGCTGAACTCGTACGACTACTCGACGCGCACCTTCGTCACCGGGTTGCCCATTCTTCCCGTGCTGGGCGTGCGAGGAGAGTACTGATGCGGCGCGCGCTGCTGCTCGTCTCGTTCGCGCTCGCGGCCTGCACGCCCGAGGACTTTCCCACCGAGTCGCTCGTCGACAATCTGCGCCTGCTCGGCGTCACCGCGTCACCCGCCGACTTGAAGCCCGGAGAATCGGCGCAGCTCTCGGCCCTCGCCGTCGACCCGAGCCGCACGGCCGGCACCACCACGTTCTGGATTGGCTGCGACCCAGACCCCTTCAACCTGAACCGCACCACGTGCTCCGACCCGGCCGTCATCAACGACCCGTCGAAGCTGGGTGACATGAACGCGCTCCCGCCGGGCGTGAAGCTCATCGGGCTCAACTCGACGGCAGTGTACACGGCGCCACGCGGGCTCTTCGATGTGCTCGCTGCAGACGACCCACAACGCACGCTGGGAACGACGGGCCAGGCGCTCGCCATCTCGGTGGCCGAAGAGGTGTCTCCCACCGCCTCGATGGAAGAGCTGCGCGCCGTCTTCACGCGCGTGCAGAACAAAGAGGTGCGCTCGCTGGTGTCGTTGTTCCGCGTGCGCATCTCGGAGGACCCCGAGCGCAACCAGAACCCACGCGTGACGCGCCTGCTCGTCGACGACGGCGACTGGGCGAGGGGCGCGCGCGTGATGATGCGACCCGGGCAGAAGCTGAAGCTCGACGTCGACGCCGATGACGCGTCGTTCGAGCCGTTCACCGCTTCGACGCCGGCCGGGCCCGAGGCGCGCACCGAGCGCATTCTCGTCGCCTGGTACACGACCGCGGGCCGCTTCACCGAAGAGCGCACGGCGATGCGTGAAGGCGTGAAGACGGTCTTCACCGCTCCGGGCATCAAGGCGTTCGACCCGGTTCCCGAGCGGCGCACGGTGACGTTGTGGACAGTGCTGCGAGACACCCGCGGCGGGCTGTCGTGGAGCGAGTTTCCCATGTTCGTGTGTGACGAGTCGCTGCCAGCGCCGGTGGTGACGCGAGTGCGGCCGATGACGGCCAGAACCGACGCCGTCGTGCTCGAAGGGCAGAACCTGGGCTCGGTGCTCGATGTCGTGGTCGGTGGAGTCGCGCTCACGCGTGGGCGTGCCGACACCACCGGCATCACGTGGGAAGGCACGCTCGACCCGGCGGTTCCAGCGGGCAGTCAGCCTGTCTTCGTGAACACGCGCCGGTGCGAGCGCCTCGAGCAGGCGCCCCTGACGATTCCCTGATTGACGGTGGTGCGGTTGCGGAGCCCGAAGGACGCCGCTAGTGTCTCCACTGGAGACATGAGCACCGAAACCCCCGTCACCCTGACCGCGAAAGACGGCTACCCGCTGGCCGCGAAGCTGTTCACCCCTGAAAAGCCCGCGCGCGCGGTGGCGGTGATGGCCGGAGCGACTGGCGTGGCCCAGCGCTACTACCGCCGCTTCGCCGAGGCCCTCACCGAGCAGGGGCTCGAGGTGGTGACGCTCGACTTCCGCGGCATCGGCGCGTCGAAGCCCGCCTCGCTCGCAGGGTTCGACTGTCACTATCGCCACTGGGCGACGCTCGATGTCGCTGCGGCGGTGGAGTTCGCGCTCGCTCGTGGCCCCACGGTCGTCGTCGGTCACAGCTTTGGCGGGCACGCCTTCGGGCAGCTGCCCGAACCGAATCGCACGCTCGGCCTCGTCACGGTCGCGACGGGCGCTGCGTGGTCTGGCTACATGCCGCTGAGCGAGCGCCTGAAGGTCGAGCTCTTGTGGAAGCTCGTCGGCCCCGCGGCGACTCGAACGAAGGGCTACCTGCCCGGCAAACTCTGGGGCGGCGAAGACCTGCCGCTCGGCGTCTACCGCGACTGGGACAACTGGGCGCACCGGCCGAACTACTTCTTCGACGACCGCTCCATCGACATGCAGCCGCTGTTCGACCGCGTGACGGTGCCGGTGCTCGGGCTCACGGCGGTGGACGACCTGTGGGCGCCGCCGAAGTCGATGACGGTGTTCCTCTCGCACTACCGCAACGCGCCGCTCACCTTGAAGACGCACCGCCCGCAAGAGCTCGGCGTTCCCGCGCTCGGCCACATGGGCCACTTCAAGGCCGCCGCCCTGCCCGGCTTCGTGCCCGAGGTGATGGGCTTCGTGAAAGCGCGCCTCGCGCACGCGGCGTGACAGACTGCTGCGCGCATGGCCGACCCACGCATCGAGGCGTTGCTGCGGGCGCTCCCGTTCGGGCAGCGCATGTGGCTGCGTGCGGGTGGCCGAAGCCTGTGGCCGCTCGTGCTCGATGGCGACCAGGTGCAGGTGCTCCGCACGGACGAGTCGTCGCTTCGCCCAGGCGACATCGCGCTCGTGGTGAACCCGGCCGACCAGCTCGTCGCCCACCTCGTGCGAAGCACCCGCCCGCTGGTGACGGTCTCGAGCGTCGGCGTGGTCGATCCTCCCGCGAAAGAGGTGCTGGGCCGCGTCGTCGCCGTTCGCCGCGGAGCCCTTCGGCTCTCGCTGCCCCGCGGCGCGCACCTCGTGCTGAGACAGGTGCCGCGGGTGTCGTCGGTGCTCAAACGTGTGCCGGGGCTGCGGTCACTCGTGCATCGGCTCCGCGATCGCTGACGTTCACAACGCGGGCTTGAGCGGGTCGTGCTCGGCGATGAGGCGAGAGACCCGCGCGTCGTCGATGCGCTGCTTGATGCTCATCGCCTCGTGCTGGTCGCGCACCGTCTTCGCCAACGAGAACGTCGAGCCGACCGAGAACAACAGGCCCATCGCCATGAAGGCCTTCACCCAGACGTCGACCGGCAGAAACCAGATGCCCATGGCGGTGATGCCGACGGCGACGACGAACGAGATCCACGTCTGCGCAATCCACGCGCTGGAGTGAGGCTGAATCGGCTGCGGCATGTTGGCCATGAAGGGCTCCTGGTTGGTGACGCGGGGAATGATGCCGAAGCCGGCGGCCGAGTGCGGAAACGAAGGGTCACACCATCGAGCACCCTTGGTTATCGACAGTAACTCTCTTGATTCCCACCTGTTCCACGCGAGCCAGAGCCTCTACCGTGCGGCCATGCGCCTTCTGCTCTCGCTCTGCCTCGCGCTCACCGCCTGCAAGAAGAGCGCGCCGCCCGTGCCCGCGACGCCGCAGCCGCCCGTGACGAGACCGAGCGGGCTCATCACGCAGGTGCTCGTGCCCGGAGACGGTGATGCTGCGAAGAAGGGCGACAAGATTCAGGTGCACTTCGTCGGGCGCATTCTCGACGGAGGCGTGTTCGACAGCTCGCGGGCCCGCAACGCGCCGTTCTCGTTCTGGGTCGGCGAGGGTCAGGTGATTCCGGGTTGGGACGAGGGCCTCATCGGCATGAAGGAGGGCGAGACGCGCCAGCTCATCGTGCCGCCCGACCTCGGGTACGGTCAGGAGGCGAAGACGAACATTCCCGCGAACTCGACGCTGGTGTTCGACATCGAGCTCCTCGACGTGCGGTGACCCACCGTGCGCACACTGCTCCTCATCACGCTCTGCCTCGTCGGGTGCCGCCACGTGCCCACGCGTGACGAGGTCGTGACGCCGACGGTCGAGACCGCGTCGGGCGCCCTCGCCGACGAGTTCATCGCGAACCTGCAGCTGCACCCAGAGCTGCCCGCCCAGTTCACCTCGCCCGCCGCACGCGAGTCGTTCAAGCAGGGCCTCGAGAACGACTTCGCCATCGCGAGCGGTGTCGACCCCAGGTCCATCGGGCCCACGCTGGCGCAGGCGCTCCAGACGATGCAGCCGACGCCCGAGCAGCAGAAGGTCATCGTTCAGGCAGCCGCGGTCGCGGCCTCGGTTGGAGTCACCGTCGTTCGGGTCGGGGTCGCCGTCGCGCCCACCGCGTTCGAGATCGCGAAGACTCTCGTGCAGCTGCCGCTCGCCCTGCTCTACGGCCTCAAGTAGCGCTGCGCAGGTGTTGAACGAGCCAGTCGTTCAGCGCGCGCACGCGTGGCGGTACCGGCTTCACCGGTCGCGACACGAGATAGAGCGGCGCGTTCGACAGCGACACCTGCGGCAACACACGCACGAGCGAGCCGTCTCTCGGCGCGAGGAACGTCGGCAACAACGCGATGCCAGCACCCAGCTTCGCCAGCTCGGCCAGCAACGAGAAGTCGGCGCACTGCACAGCAGGTTTCGGTGGGGCTCCACCGGGTGAGAACGAGCGCTGCCCTTTGGGAACCTCGGGCCAGAGCCCATCGTGCGCACCGAGCTCGGCCTGCGTCGTCGGCGTGCCTCGTCGCTCGAGGTACGCCGGCGACGCGAAGAACCCCGCCTCGAGCGAGCCCACCTTGCGCGCGATGAACGAACCCGCGCCGGGGTGCCCCACCCGCAACGCCAGGTCGACGCCCTTCCCCATCAGGTCGACGACGTCATTCGCGAGCACCACGCGCACGAACACGGCGGGAAACCGCTGGCGAAACGATGCGAGCGCCGGAGCCAGCATCGCGCGGCCGAGGTCGGGCGTGGTGGTGATGGTCACCTCGCCGGCGGGAACGGTGGGCTGGTCGGGTACCGCCAAAAGCGCCTCCTGCAACCCCGCCAGCAGCGGCGACACCTTCGCGAACAGCGCCTCACCCTCGGCCGTGAGCGACACCGAGCGTGTGCTGCGCACCAGCAGTGCCTGCCCCAGCGCCGCCTCGAGGGCGCTCACCACCCGGCTCACTCGCGACTTGTCGAGCCCGAGCGTCTGCCCCGCCTTCGTGAAGCTGCGCGCCTGCGCGACGGCCTGGAACGCGACGAGCCCGTCGATGGTCGGTGTTGTCATGGCGCAACAATGTGTTGTCCAGTGGCTGCATTGTTGTCAACGCCTGCCGGGCGCATGGTGGCTTCAGTCGCCGCACGACGCGAGCGACGTCACCACTGGAGTTCTCCATGTTCCGCCTGTTCCTCGCTGCACTCCTCGCCTCCGGCTGCGCCGCCCAGAAGGCGTGGGTTCCTCCCTCGGCGTCGGCCGAGCCCGAAGTCACCCTGCTCTGGGTCGGCCGCGGCGAGTGCGAACGGTTCGTCGACGGCGCCTGGGTGCGCGCGCCTCAGTTCGACTACGACTTCAGCGTCGAGCAGCGCCGCCTCGGCAACCACTGGGAGTCGGTGAAGAGCCTGCGCCGCCGCCACCCCGACTACGACGGCTCGGCGGGCGACCGGCTGCAGACGTGGTTCTTCCACCTCGAGTTCGACGGCACCGGCAACGCCGTGCCCGTTCGCGTCGCGTCGTCACTCGGCGCAGGCAGCGGCACCACCGACGGGCAGTTCCGCAAGGCGTCGCTCGAGCTCGCCGCCGAGGTGAGCAGCCTGGCGCCCTTCGACCGCTACCGCATCGTGCAGGACTATCGCTACGAAGACGGCCGCCTCGACGAGGTCGTCTCGCTCGACAAGGGCACCACGCCGTGGGTGCGCAACGTCGAGCACGCCACGCTCTTCGCGAAGCACACGTTCGCCGAGCCCCCGACGCGGCGCTGACACGATGCGGCGCTCCGAGGGTTGGTTCGGCGACGCGCGCGGGCTATTGAGCGCCGGTCTTTCGCTCGAGGTTCTCATGCGCGTCGTCGTCCTCGCCCTCTCGTTCTTCGCCCTCTCGCTGACGGCCTGTGGCACCAAACCCCGCTGCCGCACCGACACCTGCACGGGTTGCTGCACGATGGATGACCAGTGCGTGGCAGGCACTTCGACCACCCAGTGCGGCGCCAGCGGCAACCTCTGCGACACCTGCGTCGGCGGGCAGGTCTGCGCGGTCGGCAAGTGCGCGACCTCGAACCTCACCGTGATGGACGCGGGCGTGGAGCAGGACGCCGGCGTGTCGATGGACGCAGGTGTCACGATGGATGCGGGCGTCACCACCTCGGGCCCCATCGTCGCCCCCAACGAGCAGTGGACGTGGGTCGACTTCCCCGACTCCGAGTGCGGCACGGGCACGCCCACGGGCATCGGCATCAACCTCACCAACAAGTCGAGCGACGTCATCGTCTACATGCAGGGCGGCGGCGCGTGCTGGAACCAGCTCACCTGCTTCACCGTGCGCAGCGCGACCGACTTCGACGGCTACTCGGGCGCCGACTTCGCGACCGACAGCATCAAGAACCAGGTCGCGTTCAACCGCGCGAACGTGAACAACCCCTTCCGCAACGCGAGCTTCGTGTTCAGTCCCTATTGCACCGGCGACGTGCACTCGGGCGACCAGGTGACGAGCTATGGCGGCCACCACAAGGGCGCGGCCAACGTGCGCGCCTTCCTCGCGCGGCTCTCGCAGACGTTCACGGGCCCGCGCCGCATCTGGCTGACGGGCACCAGCGCCGGCGGCTTCGGCGTGCAGCTCAACTACCACCGCTTCGCGGCCGCCTTCCCGCAGGCCGAAGTTCACGGCCTCGCTGACTCGGCGCAGATGATCAACCCGACCCAGGCGTCGCTGCTGGCCGATTGGTTGTCTGCCTGGGGCGTGCAAGATCCTCCGGGCTGCACCGGCTGCACGCAGAACTTCAACCTCGTGCCCTCGTGGCTCGCCAGCACGTACCCGAACCGCCGCTTCGGCCTGCTCGCCTACAGCCGCGACAGCGTGCTCTCGCAGTTCTTCCAGATGGACCAGGTGGCCTTCGAAGCGGCGACGACGACGCTCTTGATGGGCCAGTACCAGGGCAAAGCCAACCTCAAGTATTACGTCGTCGACCCCGCGAACCCGACGCACGTGATGCTGCCGCAGCTCTTCACGCGCACGGTGGGCGGCGTGAAGCTGAGCGACTGGGCGACGCAATGGGCGACGGGCACCGCCGGCTGGGAGAACGTTCGCGGCCCCTGATGTCAGGCGCCGACGCGCCACTTCGCGTGGGCGACGGCCACCACCTCGCCCGCTTCGTTCTTCAGCTCGGCCGTGACCTCGAGGTCCTGCTTCTCGGTCGAGGTGATGGCCGGGCACGAACACTCGGCCACCAGCGGGCCGCGGCCCTTCTTCAAGTAGTCCATCGACAGGCGCGAGATGATGCCGCGCATGCCCTCGGGCAACGCGGTGATGACGGCCATGCCGGTCGAGACTTCGCCCAGGTTCATCAGCGCGATGGCGTGCACCGAGTTGAGGTGATTGCGCACGCGGCGGGTGTCACGCATGCGAATGCGCGCGTAACCCTTCTCGAGCGTGAGCACCTCGGGGCGAATCGTGCCGGTGTACGGAGCCATGCGGCCCGCGAGCCGGCCCATCACCACGCCACCGCCCGGCACGCGCTTGAGCACCTGCCACAGCGGGAGCAACTGCGACGGCGACGCGAGAGACGAGAGCGAGAGAGCCATGCGAGCTCCCTACTCCAACGGGGCGAGCGGTTGCTCGTGAGAGCGGAGCGGGGCAAACAGGTGACGTGCGGCGCTTCGTCGGTTGGCTTCTGCTCGTCTCCTGCGCTCCTGCGCCACCAACGGACCCAGCCACCACGATGAGCGCGACCTACTCGTGTCCTGACGGAAAGCCGGTGCTGGTGAAGTGGGTTCGCAACGCGCGCGACCTCGGAGGTCTGCCGACGACGGCCGGAATCACCCGATGCGGAGTCGTCTTTCGCTCCGCAGCGCCCGGCAGCCTCGATGCTGCTGGTTGCGCCGAGCTCGCGGCGCTCGGCATCTCGACGCTCATCGACCTGCGCGAGTCGTCGGAGTGGATGTCGCTGCCCGACGGCGCCTGTCCCGGCATCACGGTCGTGCACGCGCCGCTGCCGATTCCGTATTCGTTGAGCGCCGCTGACTACCTCGCCGACCTGCACGCCGACGCCTCGATGAAGCTGGTGTTCGAGACGATGGCGACTGCGCCTGGCGGAGTGCTCTTTCACTGCACGTACGGGCGCGACCGGAGCGGTGTGGTTGCCGCGTTGCTGCTGCGCCCCCTCGGTGTGAGCCGCGACGACGTGCTGAAGGACTACTCCCGCACGACCGAGAACGGTCTGGGTGGAACACCGCCCAGCCTCGAGGCCGTGCTCGACGAACTCGACCGAACTGGTGGAGCTCGCGCTCACCTCGGCCGCATCGGCGTGAGCGACGAATCGTGGAACGCGCTCGCGACCCGCTTCGTGTTTTGAACGTTCGTTGCTCCGCGTTGGCGTTCGCGCCCGAACAGCCAGCGGCGGTTCGACCGGGAGTGCGTCCTCCTCGGAATAGCTGTGCTGGGCGACCAGGCCCGTCCATCGAGGCAACTCCACTCAGGCATCGATGTTCGGCGAAGCAGCGCGCGAAGACCGTTCGTGGAGACGCGCGCGCGTTGTGCTGGCAGCCGGACTCGATGCGCCGAGATCGAAACGACGACCCGA
>JAEUJR010000863.1 GCA_016793585.1 Archangium sp. | reverse complement strand
CGTCATGTGCCTCGCCTTCATCGCGCTCGCGCCGGTGTCGTACCGCGTGCTCTTCCCCGACGGGCTCGACCTCTCGAACGGCGCGGTGCGTATCGTCCTCTATTCCCTCGTCGGTGCGGGCATCGTGCTGTCGCTCGGCGTCGGGGTGCCGAAGCTGCTGCACATGCGGGCGACGTTCCTCACCGACCGAAGCTCGCTCGCGGTCATCATCGCCATGTTCCTCGTCGGCGGCTGGGGGCTGGGTCGCGACGTCGGCTTCGAGCAACGGCTCACGCGCCTGCTCGCAGAGAAGGAGCGCGCCCAGCTGCTCTCGCTGCGCGCCCACCTCGACCCGCACTTCCTCTTCAACACGCTCAACGCCATCGCCGAGTGGTGCCGCATCGATGGGGCCGTCGCCGAAGCCGCGGTGCTCAAGCTCTCGCAGATGCTGCGCACGGTGCTGTCGGGCGTGAAGGAGCCGCTGTGGCCGCTCGAGCAGGAGCTGGAGCTGGTGCGCATGCTCTTCGATCTGCACCTGCTGCGCGACAAGGAGCTCTTCGAGCTGGCGCTCGAGCTGCCGTCGCCTTTGCCCGGCGTGAAGGTGCCGCCCATGTCGGTGCTCACCCTGGCCGAGAACGCGGTGAAGCATGGGCCCGCGAAGGGCTTTCGCGGCCGCATCGACGTCTCCATCGTCGAGGCCTCGGGCGCCGTCACCATCGCCATCGAGAACCCCGGCCCGTACGGAGGCCCACGCGCGGGGAGTGATGGCCTGCCCACGCTCGAGCGTCAGCTGCAGCTTGCGACCAACGGCGCCGCCTCGCTCTTCATCGCCGCGGCAGGCCCCGACCGCACCCGCGCCCAGCTCGTCTTCCCCACTTCGAAGGTGACCGCATGACCGCCCTGAGAGTGCTCATCGCCGACGACGAACAGCTCGCGCGCGCACGCCTGACCCGCCTGCTCTCGTCGATGGAGGACGTCACCATCGTCGGAGAGGCGAAGGACGGCGACGAGGTGCTCACGAAGGTGCGCGGTGGCGGCATCGACGTGGTGCTGCTCGACGTGCAGATGCCGAAGCTCACCGGCGTCGAGGCGATGGCGCTGTGGCCCGCCGATGGCCCGTGGGTCGTCTTCTGCACGGCGCACGCAGAGCATGCGGTGAAGGCCTTCGAGGTCGACGCGGTCGACTACCTGCTCAAGCCCGTCGAGCCCGACCGCCTCAAGAAGGCGCTCGACAAGGCCCGACAGCGCGAGACGAAAGAGACGTTCTCGGCGGCGGTGAAGAAGCACCAGGCGATTCCGCGACTGCCGGTGCAGACGAGACAGGGCCTCGTGCTGCTCGACCCCGACGCCGTCACCCACGCGGTGCTCGAAGGCGAGCTCGTCACCGTGCACACGAAAGACGCGTCGTTTCTCACCGACTACTCGCTCAACGATCTCGAACAGCGCCTGCCGCCCGGCCGCTTCGAGCGCGTACACCGTCGCGCGCTGCTGAACCTCGAGGCCGTCGCACGCCTGGAGCCGCTCGACACCGGGGGCTACCTCGCGCGCACGAGCAACGGCCACTCGGTCGAGGTCTCACGCCAGGCCGCCCGCGACCTGCGCAAACGCCTCGGGCTACGCAAAGCCGACGACGAGAGCTGAGCCATGTCCGATTTGATGCGTGCACCTCGCCGAGGGCCGACGTGTCTTCGCGGCATGGCAAAGAAGAAGACTGAAGCATCGAGTGCATGGGCGACCCAGACGGCCGCGAGCTGGGTGGCCGAGGTGGAGCGCGTCAGCACGGCCGTGAAGGCCGGCATGAGCGAGGCAGAGCTGCTGAAGGTGATTGGCAAGCCCGCCTCTCGAAACGGCGGCACGCTGTTCTTCCCATTCACGTTCGCGGCGCCGCCGTTCTGGGACGAAGGCGAGCCGTTTCCCGAGGCGTCGCTGCGGCTGAACCTGTCGACGAAGAAGCAGTACGACGGCCGGCTGCACCTGGAGTGGTCTGCCGGAGACTCGAACGACGCGTTCCCCGCAGACGAGTTCGAGGCGGTCGCTGCGGCGCTCGCGGCGCACTTCGCCGAGACGCATGGGCCCTCGACGAAGGTGAAGGGCAAGCTGAAGGAGTTCACCTTTCCCGAAGCGAAGGGCCTTCAGCTCACCGTGCGCGGCGGCGTCAGCTACCAGACCGCGCAGCTGACGCTCTGGCTCGAGCCTCGCTGAGCCCTCACGCTCGAAGCACGAGTCGTTCCCGTCCGGCGAAGTTGCTCGCTCGATGGTGAACATCCGGCGTTTCCCGGGGGGGCAGGCGGCGTTAGAACGATCGCCGTGCTCGACGCGCTTGGCCTCGTCCCCGGGAAGGTGACGCTCGACGTGAAGGGTCGCACCTTCGCGCCGGGTGACGCCATTCGTGGGCGGGTGACGCTGTCGCTGCAGGAGAACTCCGAGGCGCGCCGCTTCGTCGTGATGCTCGAGGCGAAGCAACGCGCGGTGGGGCTGGCTCCGGGACGAAAGGGCCTGGCGCTCAGCTACCAGAAGAACACGGTGTGGAAGTTCGAGCTGAACGTCGATGGCGAGCGCGTGTACCGCGACGGCCTGTCGTACCCGTTCGAGCTGATGGTGCCCGATGGCGCGCTCGAGCCGACGTTCGGTCAGGGCCTGCTCGACGTGCTGACGGCCACGCACCGCTTCCCGCTCGAGTGGAGCGTGACCGCGATGCTCGATCGCCCCTGGAAGTTGAACCTCAAGGCGAGCGTCGACGTGCAGGTGATGGCGCGGCCGAAGCCTGTCGTGAAGAAGCGGGCACCGAAGACGAAGACGCCGAAGCCGAAACCGAGAAAGTCAGATCGCGCCGGGTGAGTCGCTGGCCTTCTTCGCCGTTCGCATCAACGCGCGGAACTCGGGCGAATCGACCTTCATCACCATCAACGTGAGCCGCGTGTGCGGGTCGAGGGTGATGGTGCGCTCCTCTCCGTGAAGCAGCCCGAGGCGGCCGCTCGAGCGACCCGACGGCAGCTCGAGATCGAGCCACACGCCATACCCCGCGCCCTCTTCCTTCGGCTGCAGCAACAGCCGGTAGTCGGGCAACGGCGCGCCTGGCGTCCACTTCTCGGCGAACAGCCGCTTGCCCTCGAAGCCCACCAACCGCGGAGCACCGACCGACTTGCCGTCCTGCTCCATGCGAATCGCAAAGTAGAGCTTGTCGGGGTCTCGCGTCGACGGGCCGCTCGCGCACGCCGTCACCACCGCTGCCAACAGCCCGACACTGCCGATCATGAACGCGCGGCGGAGGTGACGCACCATGCTGCTCCCAGTAGCAACTTCGACACCAGCGACTGCCCCAACGAATCCAGCGACCTGCGACAGCCGACTCGAGTGGCGAACTGACAACCGCGCCCGGGACACACGCGCGTCGCGGACAAACTGACACGACGGCCCGCCTCTTCCCCGATTTCTCAGGCCCCGCACGAATGGACAGGGCCGGGGCGTTCGGCTTGAAGCCCGCCCCATGACTCCCGCCGACGTGCGCGCGCTGTTTCCCTCTCTCAGCGAGCTGGTGTGGCTGAACGCGGCGGCGTCGTCTCCGCTGTGCACGCCCGTCGCCCAGGCGATGCGCGCGAACGTCGACGAATGCGAACACAAAGGAGACCTCGGCTTCCCGAAGTGGCTCTTGCAGAAAGAGGCGGTGCGCGCGCGGCTGGCAACGTTCGTCGGGGCGAAGCCGCACGAGGTCGCCTTCACGCCGTCGACGTCGTTCGGCTTTCACGTCATCGCGCAGTGCCTCAAGGCCCGTGGCATCACCGAAGTGCTGACGCTCGAGCACGAGTTTCCGTCGACCACCGTGCCGCTGCTGTTCGACGGGCTGACGGTGCGCGGCGTGCGGCGCCGGCCTGATGGCAGCTACCCGCTCGCCGACATCGAAGCGGCGCTGCGGCCCTCGACGGGCGCGATGGCGATGTCACTCGTGCAGTTCAACTCGGGCTTCCGCGTCGACGTCGAAGGCGTCGCCAGGCTGTGCCGCCAGAAGGGCATTCCACTCGCGCTCAACGGCGCTCAGGCGCTCGGCCATGTGCCCATCGACGTGCACGCGCTGGGTGCCTCGTTCCTCTCGATGACGAGTCACAAGTGGCTCGGCGCTGGCTACGGCACCGGCATGCTGGTGGTGACCGACCCGTGGCTCGACGTGCTGCCGATGGCCGGCTGGCTGTCGGTGAAGAGCGAGGCGTTGTGGCAGGCGTTTCCCGAGACGAATCGCGTCGACGATGCGGCCGGCTTCGTGGCGAAGGGAACACGCGTGCGTCGCGAGGCCTCGGTGCTCGAGGGCGGCGGCGGCATGTGGCTCAACTGTCACGCGCTCGATGCCGCGCTCGACGTGCATGAACGCGTCGGCGTGAAGAAGACGCTCGCGCACGTGCACGGCCTGCAGGCGATGCTCAGGCAGGGGCTGAGGAACCGTGGCTTCACACCCAACGCGCCCGACGCCCCCGAGCAGTCGAGCGGCATCTGCGTGGTGCCCGTGCAGGGCCCGCCCGACGACGTGGTGCGCGCGCTCATCAAGGCGCGGCACCTCGTCACGACGCCTCGCGGTGGAGGCGTTCGCATCAGCACCCACGTGTTCAACACCGAAGACGATGTCGACGCGCTGCTCGCGGGCTTCGACGCGGTCGGCGTGAAACCGGCATGATGCCCGGCCGAGGGAACGACACATGAACTTGAAGTGCCCGCACTGCAACGCGCCGACGACGCTCGCCGAAGGAGAGGTCTCGAGGGAGTGCCCGTACTGTCACTCGCTCATTCGTGCGCCAGCCGACCCCGCGGTGGCCGGGCCCCGGAGCAGCCCCGTCGGCCTCATCGTGCTCATCCTCGCCGGCGTCGTCGTCTGCCTCGGTGCAGGGGCCGGCATGTTCCTCTTCACGGCGGTCAGAGCGCCCGCGCCGCCGCCGCCCGTCGTGGTCGCCGCTCCGACTTCGCCGCCGCCCCAGCCCGCCGAGCCGCCGCCACCTCCACCTTCGCCCGTGAAGCGCGTGCTCGCCTTCGGTGAAGCGGGAACGGGCGCGGGGCAGCTCGATCACCCCGTGCAGCTCGCCGTCGCTCCCGATGGTTCGTTCTTCGTCGCCGAGAGCGGCACCGGCCGCGTGCAGAAGTTCGACTCGGCGGGAAGGTACGTCGACGTCATCACGCTTTCGCCCGACAAGCTCACGAAGCAGCTCGGCGTCTTCGGCCTGACGATGGACGTGAAGGGCCAGCTCTACGTGAACCGCGTGGGTGACGTGCTCGTCTACGACGGCGCGACGCTGAAGCTCTCGCGCACCATCGCCGGCAGCTACCCCGACGTGTACTTCCACGGAGGGCTCGCCGCCGACCCGACGGGCCACGTGTTCGCGCTGACCGACCGCATGGGTGACGTCGACCTCGTCACCCTCGACCCGAGCGGCAAACGCACCGGCAAGAAGCGCGTCGACGCGAAAGACGTGGCCGTCGACGGCGTGGGCACGAAGGTGCTCGTGGGCGACGACCTCGTGGTGCTCGATGCGAAGGGTGAGGTCGTCTCCAAGGTCGCCGGTGTCGACGCGCGCTCGCTCGCGCTCGATGGCCGAGGCCACGTCTTCGTCGCGAAGGGCTCGACGGTCGAGGTGTTCGACGTGAAGGGCACCAGACTGCGCTCCCTGCCCGTTCGCGCTGACGACGTCGCGCTCGATGCCCAGCACCGGCTCGTCACGCTCTCTGGCGGCACCGTCGAGGTGCACGAAGTCGACCTCGAGTCCGCGCCCTGAAGTAGAAGCGGCTGCTGCGATGGAACGCACCGAACGACTGCTCGACCTGGTGGCGCTCCTGCTCGACTCGAAGCACCCCATCTCGTGGCCAGAGCCGCGCGAGGCCTTCAAGGCCGACTACGGCACCGGCACGCTGGAGTCGTGTGAGCGCAAGTTCGAGCGCGACAAAGCCGAGCTGCTCGAGCTGGGCATTCCGCTCACCTTCATCAAGGGCGATGACGAACACGAAGAGGGCTACGTCGTCGACCGCGACGCGTACTACCTGCCCGAGGTGTCGCTCTCGGCCGAAGAGCTCGCGGTGCTGTACGCGGCTGGCTCGGCGGCGCTGGGCTCGGGCGGCTTCCCCGGCAGTCAGGATCTCGCGCACGCGCTGCGGAAGATTGGCTTCTTCACCGATGGGCCTCCGCCGGCGCCGAAGGTTCGCCTCGAGCTCGGCGGCGTCGCCGAGACGAAGAACCTGCCCGAGCGCCTCGACGCGTTGTGGAGCGCCATCACCACGCGCAAGTCGGTCACGCTCGACTACTTCTCGCCGCACTCGAAGCAGGAGTCGCACCGGGTCGTCGACGCGTACGGCCTCGCGCTGCGCCGCGGCCTGTGGAGCCTCGTCGGCTACTGCCACCTTCGACAGGCGATTCGCACCTTTCACGTGCACCGCATGCACCGGGTGACGGTGAACGCCTCGAAGCCCAGGTCGCCCGACTACGAGGTGCCCGCCTCGTTCTCGCTCGAGGAATACGTCGCGACGTGGCCGTGGCAGCACCGCTTTCACGAGCCAGTCGACGTCGAGGTGCTGCTCACCGGAGCGCTCGCGCCGCTGGCGGGCACGCTCTTTCCTTCGACGCCGACGACCGATGAGCGCGGCGCCCGCGTCACGCTCCGCGCGACCGATCTCGACGGGCTGCTCACCTACGTGCTCTCGCTGGGCGCGCAGGCGAAGGTGCTCGGGCCCGACCGCGCGAAGGCGCGTCACCGTGAGCTCGCGCTGGCCGTCTTCACCGCGCACGGAGGCGTGACGTGATGACGCCCGAAGGCCGCACCGACGTGCACGAGCGCCTGCGCCGGCTGCTCTTCCTCGTGCCCTTCGTCTCACGCAACCAGGGCCGCAGCGTCGACGAGGTGGCGAAGGAGCTGGGCATCAAGCGCGACGAGCTGCTGGAGGAGCTCGACCTGCTCGCCTTCGTCGGCCGCCCGCCGTTCCAGCCCGACGACTTCGTCGACATCTACGTCGAAGACGACAAGGTCTACGTCGATCTCGACCAACGCCTCTCGGCGCCGCCGCGCCTCACCGCCGCCGAAGGAGTCGCCCTCGCTGCGGCCGCTGCACTGCTGAAGCCGGGGCACTCCGACGCGCTCAAGTCGGCCATCGAGAAGCTCGAGCAGGTGCTGCCGGCCCACGCGGTGAAGCGCTTCCGCGAGATGGGCAAGCGGCTCGACCTCACGCTCGAGGGGCCGACCGGGCTGGCCACGTTGAGCCAGGCCATCGTCGAGCACCGAATCGTCACCTTCGACTACCTGACGAGCGCCACCGCCCACGCCGAGCGCCGCAAGGTCGAGCCCATCGAGCTCTTCAGCCATCGGGGCCAGTGGTACCTGTCGGGCTTCGACGTCGCGCGGCAGAGCGAGCGGCTGTTTCGCCTCGATCGCATGGGAGCCCCAGACGTGACGGGCGAGACCTTCACGCCGCGTGCGACCTCGGGGCGAACGTCGCTCCCCGGCGTGAATCAATCGGTGCAGAAGGTGACGGTGCGCTTCGAGGCTGCGACGGCGCCGTACATTCGGGAGCGCTTCGGCGTCGAGGCGCGCGGGCTGCCCGAAGGGCGAATCGAGGTCGACGTTCCCGGAGACAACGTGCGCTGGCTGACCGGCTGGGTGCTGTCGTTCGGAGGCGCTGCCACCGTCACGTCACCTGACTGGGCAATTCGAAGCGTTGCCGACGCTGCCAAGGCATCACTAGAGTAGCCGCTCCATTTCGATGGGTTTCCAACTCGTCATCTCCGAGGGCAAAGAGGCTGGCCGGGAGTTCCTCTTTGACCAGTCCTCGGTCGTCATCGGGCGCACTCCGGAGTGCGACGTGATTCTCTACGACGCGGGCGTCT
>JAEUJR010000851.1 GCA_016793585.1 Archangium sp. | reverse complement strand
GTGCTGGGCAAGGTGCTCGACGGCCTCATCGCGTACACGGGCGCGCACTTCGGCCACGAAGAGAGCGAGATGAAGCGCACCGCGTACCCGCAGGCGTCGTCACACGTCGCCGAGCATCAGGCGCTCGTGAAGAAGGTGCTCGAGATTCACGCCTCGTACAAAGCTGGCAAACACGCCGTGCTCGGCATGGAGACGCTCGCGTTCCTCCGCGACTGGCTCGTGAAGCACATCAAGGGCACCGACATGGCGCTGGGCACGTACCTGAAGGCCCACGCGCAGAAGAAGGTGGCCTGAGTCGTCACTTCCCGAACGACGAGAGCGCGTCGGCGCCCTCGAGGAACCCGCTGTGCGCGAAGGCGAGCCGCGTCACCCCCGCCGGCACCTTCGCTGCGAGGCTCTTCAGCGAGGCCTTGCACTGGTCGAGGTCGTCGCTGAACACCCACGGCGCCGGTCGCAGCTTGCCGTCGCTCTGCCCTGCGGCCGAGTCTCCAAAGAAGAGCACGCCACGCGCGAGGTAGGCCGCGCTGCCCTGCGTGTGACCGGGAATGTTCCACGCGGTGATGGCTTCGTTGCCCACCGTGACGGTCGCGCCTTCGACGAGCAGGTTCGTCACCTTCGTCGTCTTCTCCTTCACCACGCCCATCAGCTTCGGCAGCGGGCCGTTGGCGGGCGCGGTGCCCTCGGCGATGCCCTTGTCGCCTTCGAACGCGTACACGGGCGCCGTGAACTTGCTGCAGCCGGCCGTGTGGTCGGGGTGGCCGTGCGTGAGGAAGATGGCCTTCACCGCGCTGGCGTCGAGGGAGCGCGCCTTGAGCGCCGCGAGCACGGCCTTCGCCTCGGGGTCGTTGCCGCAGTCGATCATCGCGACGCCGCCTTCGACGTCGATGAAGAAGACGTTCACGTAGCCATCGCGCACGAGCTGAACGCCGGGAGCGACGGGGCCATCGGCTGCCTCCTTGAGGCCGACGAACGCCGAGCCGACGGTGGCGAAGAACACGCCGAAGAGCACGACGAGGACCGCGCCGACGATGAGGAGAGCTCGTTTCATGGCGCTCCTGCTAACGGGCGCCCGTCACCGACACCAGCGCGGCGTGCAGGCTTCACACGACTTCATGCTGTCGTTCGTCACTTCACCCAGACGTTCGAGACTTCGCGCACGGCCGCCGAGCTGCGAAGCGAGTGCGTGTCGGTGAGGACGTGCGCGCCGTTGGTGTTGCCGCAGGTGTGGATGATGTTGGGGTACACGTTGGGCGTGGGGCACGACGCGCTGAAGTTCGCGCTGGTGAGGTTGCCCGTGAAGCTCCACACGCCGGCGGTCGCGCCCGAGATGTTCAGGGTGAGCAGCTGGCGGAGCTGGGTGATGGCCGTGTCGTTCGCGACGCTGGTGGCCGAGCCGGCGCTGTCTGAGAAACGAACCTGGCTCGAGATGGAGGCGAGCTGCCGCACGGCCGCCGCTGGAAGGTAGGTGCCCGAGCCCGAGGTGACGCCGAGGCTCTCGAGCGTGCGGTCGGTGGTGTGGGCTTGAATCAACGTCCACCCGCCGCCGGCCATGTCGCACTCGGCCTGGAATGTGTAGCCGCCAGCGGTCAATGAATAGACACCGTTCGGCAGGCCGGGCGTCG
>JAEUJR010000767.1 GCA_016793585.1 Archangium sp. | reverse complement strand
CGCGACCGCCCGGTTCAGGCCGACCTGCACCGCCCGGTACACCTTGCCCATCGCGCCTTTGCCGATGCCGCCCACGATGCGGTACCGCCCGTCGAGCGTGACGCCGATGAGCGGATCAAGCCCCTCGGCGTTGGTCTCGGCGGTGACGTCTTCCTGGGCTTCACTCACGGACACAGGTGGGGAAAGCGTATACCGCTACCGGGGCTGCATGGGCACCCGCGCAGGGTAGTGGATGAGCTGACACGCAATCGCCCCATTCCACAGGGCTTGTCGTGAGGCGGGCCGCATGCCGAAGGCGCTCTCGAACGCTTCGTTTCCCGCGAGAACCGAGAAGCGCCAGCCGCTCCACCGCTTCAGGTTGCTGCCCAGCTTGTGGAAGAACGACTTCATGCCCTTCTGCCCGCCGGTGCCGAGCCGCTCGCCGTAGGGCGGGTTGGTGCAGACGAGGCCGGGCGTGACGCCGTCGGGTGGGAGCGCCGCCGTCGCGTCAGCCTGTTCGATGCGCACGCTCGTCGAGAGCCCCGCGGTGACGACGTTGCGCTTGACCGCCGCCAGCACCTCTTCGTCGTAGTCACGGGCGATGATGGGGGCGGGCGCGGGCCGCAAGAGCGAGAAGGCCTCTTTGCGCACATCGTCGAGCAGCGGCTTCAGCTTGGGCGCGAACGAGGGCCATTTCTCGCAGGCGAACTCGCGCTTGAGGCCGGGCGCGCGGCGGGTGGCGATGAAGCCGGCTTCGATGGCGAGCGTGCCCGAGCCGCACATGGGGTCGAGGAACGCCTCGGTGCCGTCGTACTTCGAGCCGAGCAGCATCGCGGCGGCGAGCGTCTCTTTCATCGGCGCGGCGGTGGTGGCCTGGCGATAGCCGCGCTTGAAGAGGGGCTCTCCCGAGAGGTCGAGCGAGACCGAGAGCGAGGTCTTGGCGAGGTGCGCGACGATGTGGAACGTCGGGTGGTGCGTGTCGACGTCGGGGCGGCTTCCCCACTTCTCGCGCAGCCGGTCGACGAGGCCGTCTTTGAGCTTGAGCGCCACGAAGCCCGAGTGCGTGTGCTCGGTGTCTTTGAGCGTCGCTTCGATGGAGAACGTCGAGCCGCGCCCCAGCCAGTCTTCCCACTCGATGGAGCGCGCCGCTTCGTACAGCCCGTCGGCGCCCTTCGCTTCGAACTGCCGCAGCGGGTAGAGCACGCGCATCGCGATGCGCGAGTGGATGAGGACGCGCGAGATCTCGTCGAGCGCGGCGAAGAAGCGCACGCCGCCCCGGTCCTGGCGAATGCGTTTGCAGCCGAGCGTCTCGAGCTCTTCGGCGAGGAAGGGCTCGGTTCCGCGGGTGGCGGTCGCGAAGAGCGGCAGGCGTTCCATGCCTGGGGCCCGTAGCACGGCGCGGGGCCTGCGGTGTCTTGTCGGCGGCACTTGCGGCACGGGCCCCGTTTGGGCGTACATGCGTCACATGCGAGCTCTCGTGGTGGCCGTCTTCGTCAGCGCCTCGGCCTGCCAGTGTGGAGGCTCGGTGCTCGTGAAGTCCGGCTCCGACCGGCCCGTGGGCGTGCTGATGAGCGACGCAGGGCAGGGCGGCGGAGCGGCGAGCGCTGGCGGCGCAGCGGGGGGCGTCGCTGCAGCCGGAGGTTCGGCAGGCGGCACGGCCACGGCTGGAGGTTCGGCGGTCATTCCCGACTGGTGCGCGTCTGACTGTGATTGCCCTGCCGGCCAGCGCTGCGTCGCGACCGGCGTCGAGATCATTCTCAACCGCTGTCAGCCCGGTGGCGTCAACGTGTGCACGACGCCGTGCGCGGTGATGTGCCCGCAGGGTTCGCAGTGCGTGAACGGCGCCTGCCTCGCGAACCCCTGCACCGGCGCGAGCTGCACGACCTCGTTCTCGACCAACATCAACGGCCGCTACCAGACGTACTACGAGCTCGACATCAGCGAGTTCGCCCAGCGCGCGAGCGACATCGTGAAGCTGCTCGACCTGCTGCGCGCCATCACCTCGGGCATGACGACGAACTGCTCGACCTTCGGCAGCATCGAGCAGCAGCTCATCTGCTACGTCGGCAACCTCGTCTCGCAGAACATTCAGGCGCCGCCGTGGGTGGGCACGCTCTTTCAGGTGTTGAGCGACATGTTCCGCTTCGGGAACCGGCCCATGAAGGCCCGCGGCCTGATGGACCTCGTCGAGGGCCAGAACGCGCGCGTCGCGGCCGCCGAGCAGTGGAACGAGCTGTGGCTCGACTACAACGGCCAGGTCGTCAACGTGATGAACAACCCGATGCTGGGCGCGAACGGGCAGATCAGCGTCACCGTGCTCGCGTTCGGCGGCACCCGCACCTCGCAGGAGGTGATTCTCGGGCCCCGCACCATCGAGTTCGACGTGAACAAGCTGCTGGTGAACCTGATCAACGTGGCCATCATGGCGGGCTCGAGCAACCGCGCGCACGACGTGGGTGAGCTCATCAACCTGATCCTCTGTGATCAGCTCGGCTCGACGCAGACGCGAATCGCGTGCGCCGCGTTGGCGAACCAGCTGGCGCAAGACTTCGAGATCGGCTCGGGCCTGGGCGGGCTCAAGTTCGACGAGCAGCGGGCGACCATTCACGACCTCGACGGCAACGGAACGGCCGACGCGCTCGGCCTGCCCTCGGCGCGAGGTCGCGTGACGGGCCGCATGACGAACGGCGTCGTGTCGGGCGCGCTTGGCCCGTTCCCCAACACGAGCTGGTACGGCACGAAGTAGGCGCGATGCCCTCGTTCCGGTTCTCGCTGGTCACCATCGTCGTCGCGTTCGTCGTGTTCATGAGCGCGAGCACGCCGTTCTTCTCGCTGAACATCGCGGCGAGCGTCGTCGTGGGCCTCTGGGCGCTGGGCGGCACGACGGTGGTGGCGTTGTCGATGACCGGCCGCGACTGGCGAACCGCGACGGGCCTGACCGTCTTTCGCGGGCCAGAGGTGGCGATGGGGGCGCTGCTGGCGCTCGGCAACGCGCTCTCGTTCAGCGACTGGCTGGGGCAGCTGTCGGCGAAGGTGCTGCCGCAGTTTCTCCTCGACGTGTTCGACACCAGCAAGTTGCTCGCGACGGCGACGACGACCCCGCTCGAGCAGGTGGCGCTCGTGGTGGCGGTGGTGATGCTGGCGCCCGTCGCCGAAGAGCTGTTGTTTCGCGGCGTGCTCGTTCAGGGGCTCACCGAGCGCCTCGGCATCGTGGCGAGCGCGGTGATGAGCGGCTTCATCTTCAGCGCGTACCACCTCGACCCGGTCGGCTTCCTGCCTCGCTTCGAGATCGGCATCGTGCTCGCGCTGGTGGTGTGGAAGAGCGGCTCGTTGTGGCCCGTCATCGCGGCGCACGCGGCGAACAACGCGCTCGCGACGGTGCTGGTGGTCGCCCACGTTCAAGACGACGACGTACCGTGGTGGGTGCGGGTGGGGTGCCTGGTGGTGTTCCTCGCGTCGGTGTTTTGGTTCTGGGCACGCCCGACGACGCCGCGGCCCGAGACCCGCCTCGTCGCGCCGACCCCACTGCTGCGCGCGGCGACGCCGTTCGTGCTGCCGCTCGTCGCGAGCGGGGTGCTCATCGCCGTCTTCGATGCCCGTGGAGGTCGGCTGACGCGCATCGACCTCGCGACGCCCATTCTCGGCAAGGGTGACGAGGCCGAAGAGGCGGCGCTGTTGGCCCTGCGCGCGCAAGCCCGTCGAGGCGAGGCAGACTGCGAGGAGTACGGTCGGCGCCGCCGCGCGCTGAGTCAGGCGCGGTTCAAGACGCTCGTCGAGTCGTGGCTGCCGAAGAAGCTGCGGTCGAAGACGGCGCAGCCTGCTCCCCAGCCTTGACTCAGAACAGCGCTGCGACCTTCACGGTCACCTTTGGCGCGATGGTGCTGGTGACCTCCCGGCCTTTGCCGAAGCGGTGCACGCGCTGGTACTCGCCCTTCTTCGGCTCGAGGTGCACGACGAGCTTTTCGGTCTGCAGGTCGACCACCCAGTACTCGGGAATCTTCGCGGCGGCGTAGAGGCGGGCCTTGAGGCCGAGATCGAAGGCTCGGCTCGAATCGGCGACCTCGATGATCAGGGTTGCCGTGCTGGGGTGATCATGGGACTGGTCGAGTGAGACCAGCGCGAAGTCTGGTTCGGGCTCGGAAAAACGACGAGAGGGCAAGCGGGAGCGCCGGTCGCAGGCGTGCTTTGCCGATGACCTGAGGGAGCAGGGCTTCGTTGAGCGTGACGACGGCCCTGGCTCGTGGAGCGCCTCCTGGTCGTCGCGGTGTGCGGGCTGGCGAAGCGGCGCGAGGAATCCCTGCCGAGTCCTTCGCGATGATGAGCTCGACGCGGCAATTCCTGAACGCGCCACCCTCGGCGAGCTGGTGGTAAGCGGACCGATCGAGGCGATGGACGCGAAACGGAGCGTCCGTCAGCAGCTCGAGGGCTCACTGGGCCGGGTTCACCTGGAAGCGTGCGGCCATGATGCGGTTGTTGCCGTCGTTGGGAATCACGTCTTTGTTCACGAGCGGCAGGCGGGCGTCGGTCTTCGGGTCCCAGAAGCCCATGAGAATGTTGAGGCCGCGCACGTTCATCTGCGGCGGAATGGGAATCTCGAACTCGTCGCGCACCAGCTCGCCAGCAGTCCACTTCGAGGTGGGCCGGGCGCCGCGCATGGGCGCGTGGTCGACGTTGAGGCGGTCGACGCGGCCGTCGATGTCTTCGACGTGCACGAAGATCATGTAGTCGACGTCCATCTGCTTGAGCACCTTGAAGTTCAGCCCGACGCGCACGGTGTCGCCGACGAAGGCGCTGCCCGGCGCGACGATGGTCGAGACGAGCTCGACGCTGTCGCCGAAGTTCGCGCCGCTCTTGAACTCCTGGGGTGGGCCGGCGGGCGGGCGGGCTTTGACGCCCTGGGTGCCCTCGCTGGTTGGCGCGGGCACGATGCAGGCCGTGAGCGAGACGCAGACAGCGATGAGCAATGAGCGCATGGCGCGGCGGTGCGTACTTGAGGCCTCCCCGGAGCGCCAGCGTGGAACGAACTGGAGCGCGTGGTAGAGGCGCGCCCATCATGACGCTGGTCCTCGCCGACATTCCTGCGGTGCCCGAGTCGAACCCGGTTGGCACGGCCATCTCGGTGCTGCTGGGTGTCGGCTTCCTCGTGTTGATGTTGCTGGTGCTGCGCAAGATGCTCTCGCGTGGCGGCTCCACCACGACGACGCCGCCGGCGCAGAAGCCGACGCTGCCCTCGCAGACGAAGGTCGAGCCGTCGCTCGAGCCGTCGAAGCCGAAGGTCGAGCTGCCTCCGACCGAAGCGGAAGCGAAGGCGAAGGCCGAGGCTGAAGCGCGCCGGTTGGAGGCGGAGCGGCTCAAGCTCGAGCGGGCGGCCCTCGAGAAGGGCTCGGCCGAAGCCGAGGCGCTGAAGGCGAAGGAAGAGGAGCTGAAGAAGGAGGCCTACCGCGCGCAGAAACAGGCCGAGGCCGAGGAGAAGGAGCGCCGGAAGAAGGAGCGGGAAGAGTCGGAGCGCCTCGCGGCCGAGGAGAAGAAGCGCCAGGCAGACGCAGAGGCCGAGGCGAAGCGGCAGGCCGAGCTGGCGGCGCGCGCGAAGATCGACGCCGAGGCGGGCGCCACGCTGGCGGCGGGGCTGTCGAAGACGAAGTCCGAAGGCTTCATGGCGAGGCTCAACGGGCTGTTCGGCGGAGGCCCGAAGGTCATCGACGAGAAGGTGCTCGCCGACCTCGAAGAGGTGCTGTTCACCGCCGACATCGGGGTGAAGACGGCGTCGGCCCTGGTCGAGCTCGCGCGCGACAAGGTGAAGGCGAAGGAAACCGACAGCGCCGAGAAGCTGAAGGCCGTCATTCGCAAAGAGGTCGAGCGCATCGTGTCGCTGAAGGGCAACACGAGCCTGAAAGGTGGAGGGCCGCCGCACGTCATCATGGTGGTGGGCGTGAACGGCGCGGGGAAGACGACGACCATCGGCAAGCTGGCGGCGAAGGCGAAGGCCGAGGGGAAGAAGGTCGTGCTGGGGGCGGGTGACACGTTTCGCGCCGCGGCGACGGAGCAGCTCGACGTGTGGGCCGAGCGTGCGGGCGCCGAGCTCGTGCGGGGCAAGGAGGACTCCGACCCGGCGAGCGTGGTGTTCGAGGCCATCAAGCGCGGCAAGGAGACTGGCGCCGACCTGGTGCTCGCCGACACCGCCGGCCGCCTGCACACGAAGGCCAACCTGATGGAGGAGCTGAAGAAGGTGAAGCGGGTGGCCGAGAAGGCGCTGCCCGGGGCTCCGCATGAGGTGCTGCTCGTGCTCGACTCGACCATGGGCCAGAACGCGATTGCCCAGGCGAAGCAGTTTCACGAGGCTGTGGGCGTGACGTCGATTGCGCTGACGAAGCTCGATGGCACGGCGAAGGGCGGTGTCATCATCGGCATCTGTGACGAGCTGAAGGTGCCCGTGTCGTGGGCCGGTGTGGGTGAGAAGGTGGCAGATCTGCGCAAGTTCGAACCGAAAGAGTTCGTCGAGGCGTTGTTCGAGTAACCAGCTGATTCACCGAGCGGCGGCTGACTCGAGCAGTCTGATCAGCTCGGGAGCCCAGCGCTGCACCGAGTAGCTCTCGACGACGCGCGCGCGGCCAGCGGCGCCCAGCCTGGCGCGGAGCGGTGCGTCCTCCACGAGCCGGCAGAGACCTGCGACCCACTCGTCTTCGGTCGAGGCGAGCAGCCCGTCAACCTCGTGGCGCATGATGACGGGGTTCACTCCGACGGGCGACATCACGGTCGCCGCTCCTGCAGCCATCGAGGTCAGGCCCTTGAGCCCGCACTTTCCCCTCGTCCACTCGTCGTCGGGCAGCGGCATGAGCCCGATGTCCATCTCCTGCAGAAAGGGAATCTCGGCTGCCTCCGACCAGGGCTCGCCCACGACCCCGAGCAGCTCGTGGCGATACGATGGGTCTCCCATGAGCCGGAGCCGAACGCGGTCGCCGAAGCGCTGTTTGATGCGGAGCAGCGCGCCCTCGATGGTGCGGTAGTGCGCGACCGTCGACGGGCTGCCGCTCCATCCGATGGTGATCGGCCGTGTGGGGTCGCGCGGCGCCGCCGCTGGCTTCCAGAGAGCAGTGTCGACGCAGGTGGGCACCACGTGCACGTTGTTCGAGTGCTGCCGCGCCCAGTCGGCGAGGTAGTCGTTGCCGGCGATGACGGTGTGCGCGAGCGACACGATGCGGGAGATCTTCGCGACGTTCTTGAGGAACGCGAACCGACGGTTGGCCTCCGACACGGCGTTGATCCAGATGGCGTCGTCGAAGTCGTAGACGACCGGAGCCTGGAGCGCGGCGAGCCACTCGCTCCACTGGTTGAAGAGGAAGAAGGCCTCGCGCTGCACGAGCACGACGTGGGGCCGTGACCGCAGCCGCGGACGCAGGCTGACCGCACGACGAGCCAGCGCCTTCAGGCCGATTCGCGCCTTCTCGTGGGCCGGGGTGCGACCGTAGAAGCCGCGCAGGTCGTCGGCCGTGAGCACGGGGCGCTCGATGAGCTCGATGCCCGCGGCGCGGAGCGCGGGCTCGAAGGCCTCGACCCGGTAGCGCTGGCTCGGCGAACGGCCGTGCGCCTGAAGCGACAAGAAGAGGGCGCGCACGGTCACTTCCCGCGTTGGCTGAGCACGAGCCCTGCGACGCGTTCGAGCTCGGCCGTCGTGAGGCTCGAGCCCGAGGGCAGACACAGGCCGTCGTCGAAGATGGCCTGTGCCGTTGCGCCGCCGCGCACGGGGCACTCTGCGAACACGGGCTGAAGATGCATCGGCTTCCACACCGGCCGTGACTCGACGTTCTCTTTCTCGAGCGCGAGCCGCACCTGCTCTCGCGTCGCACCGAACGCCTTCGGGTCGACGACGATGACCGTGAGCCAGCCGTTCCACGAGCCCTCGGTGGCCAGCGGCATGAAGCTGATGCCTGGCACGCCGCTGAACGCCGCTTCGTAGAAGGCGCGATTTCGGCGTCG
>JAEUJR010000741.1 GCA_016793585.1 Archangium sp. | reverse complement strand
CTGGCCACGTTGCCGACCAGCTTCGGGCAAGACGGCACGCTCGCGCTCTGCACCACCGACTACGTGAACATTCTTCGCACCACAGCGGGCCGCCTCGTGAACCAGCGCTGCATCGTCGGCCTCAAGCAGCCCATCGACAAGTCGCGCCGGGTGCGGGTGACGGTGAATGGCCAGCCGAGCACCTTCCGCAGCACGCCTCCCGACACCACGTACCCGCAGGGCAGCATCGAGCTCGACGTCTGCCCGGCCTCGGGTGGCACGGTGAACATCGGCTACGACGAGTGCTGGCGCTGATTCCCGTGCGCTGACGCGGGCTGGCCGACAATGAAGGCCCATGTTCGAAGGTTTTGCGAACGTGTGGACGCCGGTGACGCTCGCCCGCCGGCTCAAGGTCGACAAGCCGCTGCCGGTGGTGCTCGCAGGCGAGAAGCTGGTCTTCTTTCGCGGGCGTGACGGCGTCGCGGGCGCGCTCCTCGACCGGTGCCCGCACCGCGGGGTGGCGCTCTCGCTGGGCAAGGTGAAAGACGGCTGCCTGGAGTGCCCGTTTCACGCGTGGCAGTTCGACGCGAGCGGTGCGTGCACCCACGTTCCCCTCAACCCCGACGCCAAGCGGGAGCGCCTGTTCGCGACCGCCTTGCCGACCCGTGAGCTCGGTGGCCTGTTGTGGGTCTACACGGCGGCCGTGAAGCAGGCTCCGCACGAGCCGGTGGTGCCAGAGACGCTCACGAGGCCCGACCTCACGCGCTCGTACCTCGAGCTGGAGTGGAACGCGCACTGGTCGCGGGCCATGGAGAACATGCTCGACTCACCGCACGTGCCCTTCCTGCACGAGCGCACCATCGGGCGGTTCGTGCGGCCGTACCTGAAGCGCGACTCGCGAATGGACATCGGCTGGGAGCCCACGAGCTTCGGCGCGAAGCTGACCTCGACCATCGACGGCGACACCAGCCGCGACGCCGGCTTCCTCGAGTTCTACCGGCCGAACATGATGGTGCTCACCATTCCGATTCCGAAGCAGACGTTCCGCATGCACTCGTTGTGCGTGCCCGCAGGGCAGAACCGGGTGCGGATGATCATCGTGGGCTCGCGCAGCTTCGCGAAGCTGCCGCTGCTGAATCCGCTCTTCAATTGGAACAACCGCCGCATCGCCGAAGAAGACCGCGCGGTGGTGGAGTCGTCGTTTCCCGTCGAGGTGCCGCTGCCCGCCGAGGAGCGCTCGGTGCGCACCGACCGCGCGACGCTGCAGTTCCGAAAGTACTACTTCGACGTGCTCAAGCCGTCGGTCGCCCCCGAGCCCGCCCGTGCGCTGTTGAGCGTGATCGCCGCGAACGACTGAGGGGGCTGCTCACTCCATCATCTTCTGCATCGAGGCTTCCGAGCGTTGCAGGCCCACCGTGGCGAGCACCGAGCGCGCTGAGGGGTTCTTCGCCAGCACCGCGTCGACGGCCGCCCGGGGGAAGGCGACGACCTCGAGGTCGGTCACCGCCGTCACCGTCGCCTGCCGCTTTGCGCCCGACAGCATCGCCTGCTCGCCGAAGAACTGACCCGCCGTCAGCGTGCCCACGTGCTTCTCGGTGCCCAAGTCGTCGAGCGTCACCTTCGCTTCGCCCTTCGCGAGCACGTACAGCACGTCACCCGACTCGCCCTCACGGCAGAGCACGTGGCCCGCGGCGAACTTCTGCCGGCCCGAGCGCGCGAGGAGTTCCTTCCGGCCTTCGGCGTCGAGGGCTTCGAACAGCTTCGAGGCCTTCGCGAGAGTCGAGGTGTCGAGGTCGCTCATGGTGAGGTCCGCAGCATCTCACGTCTTGAGCGCCAGCTTCGCCTTCAGCGTGTTGAGCGCGATGCCGAGCGCCTTCGCCGCGTGGGTCTTGTTCCCACCGTGTGCGTCGACCGCGGCCTGGACCTCGTGCGGCGTGAGGTCGGCCGGCCGCTTGCGAAGGGCGGGCAGCACCGACGTCGCCGCAGGAGCGCTGTCTCCGAGCACCTGTGACTGCGCCTCGAGGTGCTCGTTCAGCGCATCGACACCGATGACGAGCCGCTCGGTGTCGAGGCCCCGCGCCTGTCTGGCCGCCGCGAGCCGGTGGGCGGTGACCTCGATGACGCGGCGAAGCTCACGCACGTTGCCCGGCCACGAACGCGTCTGCAGCAGCGCGAGGGCTTCGGGCGTCACCTCGGCGTCGACGGTGCGCGCCTGACGAAGCTCGGCGAGGAACTGCTGCACCAGCGAGGGAAGCTCGTCACGCCGCTCGTCGAGGGTCGGCAGCGTGAGCGGGTCACCGAGCAGGCGCTCCACGAGGTCGCGCCGCAGGGCGCTCTGCCGCAGCGGCGTCTTCGAGGCCGAGATGAGCCGAAACCGCGGCGGCGCCGGCCTCGCGTCGGGCGCGGCGCCGAGGGGCGCGAACACGCCCGTGCCCTCGAGCACGTCGATGAGAAAGTCCTGCGCCTCCCGGGGCAGCGACTCGACCTCGTCGAAGAAGAGGGTGCCGTTGTCGGCGGCGAAGAGTTTGCCGACGCGGTCGGTGAGCGCTCCGGTGTAGGCACCCTTCACGTGGCCGAGCAGCTCGCTCTGCAGGGCCGCGTGCTCGCGCGGCAGGCGCCCGCAGTTCACGAGAATGAACGGCCCCTGCCGCCCCGACAGCTCATGAATGCGCCGAGCGGTGAAGGTCTTGCCGGTGCCCGAGGGGCCGAACAACACGACGGGCAGGGTGTGATGCGCGAGCTCGACCACCCGCGCCTCGAGCGCCTTCGCCGCGGCAGAACGCAGCGCCGAGCGGGGCTCGTGGGCACCGGCCGGTGCGTTTTCGAGCAGCACCAACCGCGTGCGCTCGGTGCCCAGCAGCAGCTCGTCGCCCACCGCCAGCACCACCGGCGTCGAGCCCTTCACCTCGAGCCTCGCCTCGGGCCGGTCTTTCGGGTTGCGGAAGGTGCCGTTGCTCGAGCTCAGGTCGCGAAAGAGCCAGCGCAGGTTCGAGTCGCACCACAGCCGGCCGTGCTGGCGCGACACCGCGTCGTCGGTGAAGACCACGCTCGAGTCGCTGCTGCGGCCGAACACGTATTCGACGTCGGGGTACAGCGGCAGCACCAGCGGCGGCTGCCCGCTGCGCTCGATGCGCACGGCCCGAATTCGCGGCGCCTCCAGAGGACTCTGCGTCGGCACCTTCACCAGACGGGTGATGCTCCGGCTCGTCACGGTCACCTCGATGGCTGTCATGCGCTGGCTCCCGTCAGCTTGTCAAAGTTGACTGGCAACACGCGATTGCCAGTCAGGCCGGGGCTCCCAGACTCAATGAGCACGCGGAGTTCCCAGGCCCGCCGACGCTGAGAGCGAACGGTGTGCCGTGTTTGTTGATGTTGCGAATCGTTCTCAATATGTTGCCGAGCGGAGGGTTCCATGGCGAAGACCTGTCGCTACGAGACGGTCGCGAACAACCAGCTCGCGTGCGTTCAGCGGTGCGTGGAGTGCAAAGGCTACGTGGTGCACGTCGGCGCGCTCTCGGTGCGGCTCGACGCGGGCAGCCTCGAGGCGCTGGCGGAGCTTCTTCGCGAGGCCGGCGCCCGCCGCACGACCGGGGAGGACGAAATGTCGCTCGCCGGTGGACCGATGGGGCAGGCCTGAGGGAAGACGTCACCCGATGAGTCAGCGCTCCAACCGCGTCGTGCAGTGGCTCGACCTTGCCCTGTTGCTCGGCGCGCTCACCATCATCGGCGTGCTCGTCTCGTGGTGGGGCGTCTTCAGCCGGCGGCTCATCGACGAGAACCACGTGCTCGAGACGAAGGTCGCCGGAGTCGACCCCGAGCAGTCGCTCGCCCGGGCGAACCGGCTGCGCGTGATGATCGTCGGAGAGTCGGCGGTGCTCGCGACGATGCTGGCGGCGCTGGTGCTGGGGTTGTGGCTGGTGGGCCGTGAGCGGCAACGCCGCAACCAGCAGATGGCGCGGCTGCTCCAGTTCACGGGCCACGAGTTCAAGACGCCGGTCGCGGGCCTTCGGGCGCTGCTCGAGGCGATGCGGGCGGGCCGCGTACCCGCCGACTCGCAGTCTCGCCTGCTCGCGCATGGCCTCGAGGCCTGTGACTCGCTCGAGCACCTCACCGACTCGATGCTGGTGTTGCAGCGCAGTCGGGCGGTCGACCCGAAGGCGCTGGGTCGTGAAGACGCGATGAGCCTCGTGTTGAGCATCGTCGACCACCGGCGGGCGGCCCACGTCGGAGAAGAAGTGAAGCTGGGAAAGCTCGAGAGCTGCCTGGTGCGCGCCGACCGAGACGCGGTGCGCGTGGTGCTCGAGAACCTGCTCGACAACGCGCGGAAGTACGGCGGCGCGAAGACGACGGTGTCGAGCGCGCTCGAGGGCGGCCGCGTGCGCATCTCGGTGGCCGACGCGGGCCGGGGTTTTCCCCCGCAAGACGCCGAGCGGCTGTTCGAGCTCTCGCGCGCGGGCTCTGGCGAAGGCGTCACGCACGGCAGCGGGCTGGGCCTGCACCTCTCACGTCAGCTCGCGCGGCAGATGGGCGGAGACCTGGTGGCCGAGAGCGAAGGCCCGGGGCGTGGGGCAGCATTTCACCTGTGGCTCGAGCGGGTTCCGGAGGCGCGGTCATGAGCGTTCCAGCGTTGTTGGTCGAAGACGATGCGTTGCTCGCCGAGATGGTGGCGCTCAACCTCTCGCACATGGGCCTCGAGGTGCGGCGGGCCGGCACCTTCAGCGAAGGGCGCGACGCGTTGCTCTCGGGCGCGTACCAGCTCGCGATTCTCGACGTGATGCTGCCCGGGGGCGACGGCTTCGAGCTCGCCCGCATGGCGCGCAAGGCCGGCCTCGAGCTGCCCATCATGATGCTGACGGCGCGCGACGACGTCTCGGCGAAGGTGCACGGGCTCGACTGCGGCGCCGATGACTACGTGACGAAGCCGTTCAACACCGAAGAGATGCTCGCGCGCGTGCGGGCGCTCATGCGGCGCAAGTCGGTCGCAGGCAAGGAGCCCGGCGCGTCGAACCGCGTCGAGCTCGCGCCGTGGTGGCTCGACGTCGAGACCGGCATCGCGCACACCTCGGAGGGCGAGACGCTGCTCACCGACAAGGAGCGCAAGGTGATGCAGCTCTTCCTCTCGAAGGAGGGGCAGGTGCTCTCGCGCAACGACATTCTCGACGCGGCATGGGGCGAAGGTGAGTTCCCCACCGACCGCACCGTCGACAACTTCATCGTGCGGCTGCGGCGGCTGTTCGAGAAAGACACCGAGAACCCGCGGCGCTTCGTCACCGTGCGCGCGCGCGGCTACCTGTTCCGCCGCGACCCTCCCTGACTCTGGTGTAGGCAGCGTCGCCATGACGACGCTCTTGAAGTGGAGTCCGCTGTTCGTCGCGCTCTCGTGCGTGACGGCGCCTGCGCCGAAGCCTGAGCCGTTCGCGCCGAAGCCGCCGGTGCTGCTCCCGGAAGAGAAGCACCTCACCGAGCTTCGCCAGCTCACCTTCGGAGGCGAGAACGCCGAGGCCTACTGGCGCTTCGACGGCACCGGCTTCTCGTTGCAGGCGCGCGGCGTGAACGACGGCTGCGACCGCATTCAGGTGATGGACGTGTTTCGAATGAACCACGGCTCAACCGGCTCGTGGCTGGTGCCGATGGGAACGCCCGAGGTGAAGCAACTCTCGAGCGGCAACGGCGCGACGACGTGCGCGCACTGGATGCCGAATGGCACCGACGTCATCTACGCCTCGACGCACCTCGGCGGCGCGGCGTGCCCACCGAAGCCCGACATGTCGCTCGGCTACGTCTGGGCGCTGTACGACAGCTACGACATCTTCAAGGCCTCGACCGCGACGCTGCCGGTGAAAGACGAGGCGCTCACGCGGCTCACCGACACGAAGGGGTACGACGCCGAGGCGACCGTCTGCGCGAAGGACGGCAGCATCGTCTTCACCAGCGTGCGTGACGGCGACCTCGAGCTGTACCGCATGGACGCTGATGGAAAGAACGTGAAGCGGCTCACCTTCACGCCCGGCTACGACGGCGGCGCGTTCTTCAACAAAGACTGCACGAAGCTGGTGTGGCGCGCGTCGCGGCCGAAGCCGGGCAAAGAGCTCGAGGACTATCAGGCGTTGCTCGCGCAGGGGCTCGTGCGGCCGTCGAAGCTCGAGCTGTACGTGGGCAACGCCGATGGCTCCGATGCGCGGCAGGTGACGTACCTGAACGCGGCCTCGTTCGCGCCGTTCTGGTTCCCGAATCGCGAGCGCATCATCTTCTCGTCGAACGTGGGAGACCCGAAGGGGCGCGAGTTCGACCTCTGGGCCGTCGACGCCGATGGCACCAACCTCGAGCGCGTCACGTACACGAAGGGCTTCGACGGCTTTCCGATGTTCTCGCCCGATGGAAGGTGGCTCGCGTTCTCGTCGAATCGAATGACCGACGAGGGGAAGACCGACACCAACCTGTTTCTCGCGCAGTGGGTCGAAGGCACGGTGTCGTCGACTGCGGGCGCGATGGAGCGGCTGCGTGACGACGCGACGTGGCTGGCTTCTCCCGAACGTGAAGGGCGCGGGCTCGGGTCGAAGGGGCTCGACGCTGCGGGCGCGTTCGTTCAGGAGCGCCTGGCATCACTCGGCCTGACTGGCGCTGCACCCGA
>JAEUJR010000716.1 GCA_016793585.1 Archangium sp. | reverse complement strand
AAGATCCCTCATGCCCCACGCCGTCATCGACATCACCACGCAGGTCTGCCCGATGACCTGGGTGCGGGTGAAGTTGAAGCTCGAGTCGCTCGACACCGGCGACACCCTCGAGGTGTTGCTCAAGGGCGATGAGCCGTTGCGAAACCTGCCGCGCAACGCCGCCGACGACGGCCACGTCGTGAAGTCGCTCGACACGCTCGCCGATGGCACCTCGAAGCTGGTCCTCGAAGTCCGGCACGGGTGAGGTCATGGCGCTGCGCGAAGATCAGATCCTCCGGTACAGCCGACAGATCCTGCTCCGCGAAGTGGGCGGGCGCGGGCAGCAGAAGCTGCTCGATGCGCCCGTGACGCTCGACGGTGCTTCCGAGGCGCTCGACGTCGCCGCCGCCTACCTGGCCGCATCGGGAACGCCACTGCTCGATCGGCAGCTGCGACAGGGCTTTCTCACGAACAGCCCACTCGAGGTGTTCGCGCCCGATGCGGTCGGTGTCAGCCCGGCGAAGGGGTGGCTCGGCGCGCTCACCGAAGGCTCGGCGATCGACACCTCGCTCTTTCGTGTCGGGGTGTCGAACAACGCCGTCGTCGGCGTCCCCGGTGGCCTGCCGTGGCCGGGCGAGCTCGAAGGGCAGGGGAGCAGCGACTCGGTCACTCTCGGCGCGCTCGCGGCCCTGCTCGTTCAACGCTTCGTGCTTGGGCTCGAGACCTCCGTCGTGAAAGTCAGACACGTCGACGGCCGCTGGCAGCGCGAATGACGCCCGATCTCACGCAGGCCCGCCTGCACTGCGAAGCTGCGTTTCCGAACGAAGGGGTGTGTGCGTACCTGCGGAGCGACTCAGGGTGGCACTTCGTCGCGCTCGAGAACGTCTCCGACGCTTCGCGCACCTCGTTCGTCATCGACCCCCGCGCGTGGATGAAGCTGGAGCGGGCGAACCAGCCGGTCTGTCTCGTTCATTCCCACGTCGACGCACCGGCAGCGCTCTCGCAGTGGGACCTCGACAGCTTCACCGTCGACGGCAAGCCGCTGCTTCCGTCACTCACCATTGCCGTGCTCGAAGTGCGCGACGCGAAGACGGTGAGCGAGCGCTGCTGGCAGTTTCGAAACGGGGCGTGGGAGCCCATCACTCCATGCCTGTAGCGCGAATTGACACTTTTACATTGCGCTGATGTGCGGGCGTGCACTAAGTCGACGCGCTTTTTGGCGCACCTCTCCACCTCCACAGGAGTGTGACACGCATGGCGCAGCAGGAGCAGCAGGGCTTCACGGTGTGGCTGACGGGAATGCTGGGCGCGGGCAAGACCACGCTCGCCGAGTACATCGCCGCGCGGTTGCGGCAGGTCGGCCGCAAGGTGGAGGTGTTGGACGAGGACGAGGTGGGCGAGGCCCTCTGGGGCGACGTCGAAGGTGCCAACAAGGACGAGCGCATTCTGATCTCGCGCCGGCTCGGAGTCGTCGCCGACATGCTCACGCGCAACGGCGTGTGCACGCTCGTCGCCTGCACCAGCCCCTACAAGGGCATTCGCGACGAGAACCGGCGCCTCATTCAGCGGTACGTCGAGGTGTACGTCGACTGCCCGACCGAAGATCTCATCAAGCGTGACTCGACCGGCAAGTACAAGAAGGCGATGAGCGGCGAGATTCCCGACTTCGTGGGCATCACCGCTCCGTACGAGCCGCCTCCCGACAACAACGTCGAGGTGAAGATCCAGTCGAACGTCGAGTCCGTCGAGGCCGGTGGGCTGCGCATCTTCCAGGCGCTCCTCGACCTCACGTACATGAACGCCGACGAGCTGAAGATCATCACCGGCACCAAGATGAAGGCCAACCCCAAGGGCAAGAAGGTCAAGGCCGGCAAGCCTGGCCCCAAGCCCAAGGCCGGCAAGCCGGGCCCGAAGCCGAAGGCCAAGAAGAAGAAGT
>JAEUJR010000698.1 GCA_016793585.1 Archangium sp. | reverse complement strand
CGGTGGACCCGCGACCGCGGGAGGACCCGCTACCGCCGGTGGATCCGCTACCGCTGGTGGATCCGCGACAGCTGGTGGATCCGCGACGGCTGGTGGATCCGCGACGGCCGTCACCATCACGCTGACTCGCGCCGCGGGCGTCACCGGCATGCAGCGCATCAACTTCGGCCTGCCGCTCGCAGACGGAGTCGCGCCAACGGCCCCCATCGCGGTGCGCATCGCCGGCTCCATCGTGCCGACGTTCACGCGCTCACTCGCCGCGTACCCGAGCGGCAACTCGCGCAGCTTCCAGATTCAATTCGACGCTGCTGCGACCGTGACGACGGCCGAGGTGCTCATCGGAGCCACCGCTCCCGCGCTCACGGCCGTCGCGGTCGACACCTTGCTGCAAGACGAGACGCTCGGCGCATCGACGGTTCGGACGCCCCGCGTCTGGGTCACTCTGCCCGCGAGCTGGGTCGTCACCAGCACCGTCGCCGGTCACCTCGTACCCAACGCGATGCTCACCACCGCGCCGCTCAACGCCTGGAGAACGCTCTGCGACCCGGCCACGTACGGCTCTGCCGCCTTCGCCACGCAGATGGGCACCGCGGGCCCCTGGCTCTATGACCGCGGCACCGCGCTGTATCGCGCCTACGCCGTCGCCGGCACGCTCGGGCCGCTCCAGAGTGCGTATCGCGAGACCGACCTCTACCGTCAGCGCCTGCTCGCGAGCTCCACCACACCGCCGAGCAGCGACCTCAAGTACAACTACACGCAGAACCTCGCGCTCCACTACCTGCTCAGCGGCGACGACCGCTTCCGCGAAGCCGCCGAGACCATCGCCAACCGCTCCACCGTCAGCGGCTACACCGGCGCCATCAGCACCTCATTCTGGACCGAGCGCCACGCCGGCTTCGGCCTGCTCGCCAACGTCTACGCCGCGCGGGTGAGTGATGATCAGGCCGCGACCTTCCGCACGCGCGCGAACACCATCGTCGCCAACCTCGAGGCGATTCAGAACACGGCGCTCAACCTGGCCGCCGCGCCGGCGAACAAGATGCTGCCCGCGACGCACCGCTGCTTCGCACACACGCCGCAGGCCCACGACATCTCCGAGTACGTGAACCTCGACGGAGCCGCCGCCACGCTCGTCTGCAGCCCGTGGATGAGCGCCATCGTCGCCGAGGGCCTCGAGGCGTGGGCCGACGACGCGTCACCCACCGACCGCACGCGTGGGCTCGACGCCATCGTTCGTCTCGGCCGCCGCCTCACGAACCCCGACGACCGCAACGTCACGGGAGGCCGGCCGCACTACCTGCTCGGTGTCGACGGCGCGAACGCTCCCGACGACTTCGACGAGCACTGGGGCGAGGTCGCCTACGTCGGCGCCATGGCCTTCCACTACTCGGGCCGCACCGACATGACGTTGCGCACGAACGCCATGCACTACGTCACCGGCTTTTCGAACGACGGCTCCATCGGCCAGCTGCGCAGCTTCAACTGGCAGTGCCGCGCGGCGCTGGCCACACCGTTCTATCTGCAATGAGCGCCGGCTCCCCGAGTTCGCGCTAGGGTCATCGGCTCCATGCCTCTCGCGAAGGGCACACCCGTCGGCGAATACGAAATCGTGCGGCAGCTCGGCTCGGGCGCGATGGGCGAGGTGTTCGAAGCGATTCACCCGATGATTGGCAAACGCGTCGCCATCAAGGTGATGCGAAACCCCGCCTCCGAGGCGCTGACCGAAGCGCGGCGCCTGCTCGAAGAAGCGCGCGTGGTGAACGCCATCAAGCACCCGGGCATCATCGACATCTTCGGCGCGAACGTGCTCCCGGACGGCCGCCCGTACCTGGTGATGGAGCTGCTCGAAGGGCTCTCGTTTCACGAGCACCTCAAGCAGCACTCGCCGCTCGCCATCGGTGAAGTCTTCTTCCTGCTGAGCGGGCTGCTCGAGGCGCTCGCGGCGGCGCACAAGGCCGGCATCGTTCACCGTGACCTCAAGCCCACCAACGTCTTCCTCGCCACCATCAACGGTGAACGAAAGGTGAAGCTGCTCGACTTCGGCGTCGCGCACCGGGCCGACCGCGAGCGCTTCACCGCGCCCGAAGTCACCGTCGGCAGTCTGGGCTTCATGGGCCCCGAGCAGCTGGGTGGCAACGTGGTGCCGCAGAGCGACCTCTACGCCGTCGGCTGCGTCGCGTGGCTGCTGCTCACCGGCCAGCCCGTGTTCCCCTACCGCGCCATGGGCGAGCTCGCGCGCAACCACCTGCAGACGGTGCCGCCGCCGATTCGTTCGGTTCGCCCCGACGTGCCCGTCGCCCTGCAAGACTGGATTGCCCACCTGCTGCAGAAAGACCCGTCGCGCCGCCCGGCGAACGCCTTCGAGGCGCTGCTCACGTTGCGCCTGGCCGAAGAAGAGCTGGGCGAGTCGACGGTGCTCGAGTTGGGCGCGCCGACGCAGGCCTTCTCACCGCTCAAACGCACCACCTCGGAGCCCGAGACGCGCCAGGTGTTCGCCGTCGAGCGCGGCCCCTCGCAGACCCTCGACGACGAAGATGACCCGGAGAACACGGTGCGCATCATTCCCAACAAGCCGCGCCGCTGACGATGCCCGCCGCCCTCGAGCTCAAGAACGTCACCAAACGCTTCGGTGACAAGCTGGCCGTCGACGACCTGTCGCTCACCATCGGTGAAGGCGAGTTCGTCGGGCTGCTCGGCCGCAACGGCGCGGGCAAGTCGACCACCATCAAGATGGCGACGGGGTTGCTCGAGGTGACGAGCGGCTCCATCTCGGTGCTGGGCCTCGACATCGCGACGAGGAGCCTCGAGGCGCGCCGGCTCATGGGCGTGATGCCCGAAGACATGGCGCTGCTCGAGCTGCTCACCGGCCCCCAGTACCTCCGCTTCGTCGGCCGCATGTACGGGCTGGAAGAAGACGTCATCGACACCCGCGCCAGAGAGCTCTTCGACACGCTCGACCTGAACCCGGGCCCGCGCACGCTGGTGACGGACTACTCGTTCGGCATGAAGAAGAAGCTCGCGCTGTGCTCGGCGCTGCTGCACGCGCCGAAGCTGGTGTTCCTCGACGAGCCCTTCGAGGGCATCGACGCCATCACCAACCGCACCATCAAAGACATTCTGCTCTCGCTGCAGCAGAAGGGCGTGACGCTGGTGCTGACGAGCCACATTCTCGAGGTGGTGGAGCGCCTCTGCCCGCGCATCGCCATCATCGACGAAGGCAAGCTCAAGGCCTTCGGCACGCACGACGAGCTGGGCCGCGGCGCCGGCACGCTGGAGTCGCTCTTCGTCGGCCTGGTGGGTGGTGAGCAGAAGGGCAGCCTCTCGTGGCTGTGAGCCCGCTGCGGGCCGTCGTCACCGCGCACCTCGAGGGCAGCTTCAATCGGGCGCGCAAGCAGTTCGGCACGCTGGGAGTCGTCGCCAGCGGAGTCATCATCGCGGTCGCGTTCCTGCTCTTCGTGGTGCCCTTCGTGGCGGGCCTCTCGTTCATGGGCTTTCTGCTGGGCGGCGCGCTGCAGGGCGAAGGGCAGTTCGAGCGCAACCTCTCGGCCATCTCCATCTTCCTCACCTCGCTCACGCTGCTGGGTGGTGCGTTCGCGGGCATCGGCGGCGCGAGCCGGCAACTGCCGTGGGAGTCGCTGCAGGCCTACCCCGTGAGTCCGCGCGCGTTGTTCGCGGCCGAGCTGGTGGCGGGCTCGACCGAGGTGCTGGCGTTGGCCGAGCTGCTCGCGTTGCTTGGGGTGTGTGCGGGCGTCTCGGTGGCGGCTCCGCAGGCGACGCCGTTCATGCTGCTCATCTTCGTTTGCTGTGTCGTCACCACCATGTCGGTGCAGCTGCTGGTCGCGTCGGTGGCGCAGCGGGTGTCGAAGCAGGTGCGCATCATGTTCGTGGTGCTGCCCATCATGGCCACGCTGCTCTCGTTCGGTTCGCCGAAGGTGATGGCGGTGTTGACGTCGCGGCGGCAGACCGAGGTCGGCGTCGCCGCGCAGTCGGTCGGGCGGTTGTTGCCGGTGGGCCAGGCGCTCGAGGCCGCGCGGGGCGCCTTCCGCGGTGAGTGGAGTCAGGTGCCGCTGCGGCTCGTGCCGATGGTGGCGCTCATGGTGGGCGCGCTCGTCGTCGCCTACCTGCTCGTCTCACGCGAGAAACCGATGGCGCAGAACGAAGGCAAGGGCGCGGCGAAGAAGCTGTGGACCTTCACGTCACCGACGTGGGGCATCGCGCGGCTGCAATGGGAGACGCTCACCACGAGCCTGCCAGGCCGCATGATGTTGTTGATGCCGCCGCTCACCATCGTGCTGATCCGCGGGCCGCTCGCGCAGTTGCTCAATCGAGGGAGCTGGGTGGTGCCGGCGGCCTTCCTCTATGCAGGGCTGTCGAGCACGAACCTGCTCTTCAACCAGTTCGGCCTCGACCGTCACGGCGTGAAGGCGTTGTTCCTGTTGCCGGTCGACGAGCGCGCGGTGCTCGAGGGCAAGCAGTGGGCCTTCGGCGCGTGGCAGTCGGTGCAGACGGTGATGCTCGCGGGGTTGATGCTGCTGTCGGGGTACACCGATGGGTGGGCGCTCTTTCTCGGCGTGGCCATCGCGGCGTGTTCGTTCTTTCTCATCTCGAGCGTCGGCCAGTTCGTGAGCATCTGGCAGCCGCACCCGCTGACGAAGAGTGGCATGCGCGGCATGCGGCCTCCGCTGGTGGTGGTGCTGGCGACGATGGCGACGGTGTTCGGCGGTGGTGGCGTGCTCTTCTTCGCGTCGTACTCGTTGTTCCAGACGATTCCCCACTGGAGCGGAGTCGTGATGAGCCTGGTCGCGGTGCTGCTCGCCATCGGCTCCCGCGCGCTGCTGCGCTTCAACACCGGCTTTCTGAAGGTGAGCCGCGAGCGGCTCGTGGAGTCGCTTGGCGCGACGGCCTGACAGCTGCTGCCCGTGGCTGGCCGCGCGCCCTCAGCGTTGATTGGCGACAAGGCACGTGTACCATGCGGGGCGAAAGTCACCACTGCGCGCCACCAGGAGCGCTAGCGATGCCGTCGCCGTTCTCACCCGTCGACACGAAAGCCCGGTTTCCCATGCGCGTTCGCCACCTCGTTCCTCTCTTCATCTTTTCTCTCGGCTGCGGCGGTGGCTCGACACTGCAGGGCAAGGCCAACAGCGGCTTCGTGGCCGATGCCGATGGCTGGCTCATCAGCGGCGACGCGCAGTCGACCTCGGTGAAGCCCGACTTCAGCGGCACCGGCGGCAACCCCGATGGGTTGATCAGCGCGAAAGACGACGTCACCGGAGGGGTCTGGTACTTCGTCGCGCCGGCCAAGTACCTGGGCGACAACGCCTCCATCGCGGGCAAGGCGCTCAAGTTCGACCTCAAGGTCGACAAGGTGCCGACGAACCCGTTCCCCGACATCGACGTGAAGCTCATCGGCGGCGGCGTGACGCTGGTGTTCGACACGCCCAACAACCCGACCGAGCAGTGGACGAGCTACACGGTGCCGCTCACGGCGGCCGGGTGGAAGGTGGGCAAGCTCTCGGGCGCCGCGGCGACCGACGCCGACATGACGACGGTGCTCAAAGACACCACCGCCTTGTGGATTCGTGGCGAGTTCAACGATGGCCCCGACACGGGTTCGCTCGACAACGTGCAGTGGGGCGTCGCCAACTGAGCGGCGTCGATTGAACCGGCGCCTCTGTCTGGCGCGGCGATGGCGCTCGATTCGTGCGTGGTGTGCTCGTCAACGACCCGCCGTGATCAACGGGTGATCAGCGTCTGCCTCCCGAAGCGCTCGGCGAGCTGCGCGACCAGCCTGGTGTCGCTGACCTTGCCCAGGTCGAGCTCGGCCGGCTCGAACGACTTCGCGTCGAGCAACGCCTTCAGCCCCGCTGCCGTCACCTTGCGGTTGTTGCCGAGCCGCAGGTGCGTGACGTGCTCGAGGCCCTTCCACGCGGCGAGGGCCTTCACGCCGGCGTCGGTCAGCTTGTTGCTCGACACGTCGAGCGTCACCAGCCGCGTCGAGCCCTTCGTCACCAGCACCTCGATGGCCGCGTCCGACAATGAGCACCCGTTCACGCGCAGCTCGAGCAGCCGGTCGAACGCGGGCGCCAGCGCGCCGAAGCCCTCGTCTCCGAGCGAGGTGACGCCGAGGTCGAGGTGCGTGAGCGACGTCGACACCTCGAGCAGTACCTCGGGCGTCTCGAGCAGCGCCTTCGCGCTGGTGACGTCGAGCTCACGCAGCGCCTTCGACGGCTTCGGGAACAGCGCGCGCACGTCGTCGTCGGTCACCGTCTGCGGCAACGCGAGCGCCTCGAGCTTCGGCAGCGCTTTCCACCCGGCGAGCGCGTCGAAGTGACCGCCGAGCTCCTTGTTCCCCGAGAGCGAGAGCCGCGTGAGCCCCAGCTTCGACTGCTTCAGCGCCTTCAAGGTGGCGTCGCGGGTCAGGCGGCACTGCGAGAGCACGAGCGTACGCAGCCCCGAGAGCGAGTCGGCCGCGAAGAGCAGGGCCGCGCCCTCGTCTCCGATGCCGCAGCCGTGCAGCACGAGCGACTTGAGCTGGCCCTTCACGAATGGTGGAGGCGCCCTCCAGTCGGGAAACGAGTCGCCCAGGTCGGTCTCGAGGTTCGCGAGCAGCTGGGCTCCCGTGGTGCCGAGGTCGCAGCCCGAGAGGTCGAGCGCCTCGAGCTTCGGCAGCCCCCACGCCAGCACCGAGCCGACGGAGTGTGAGGTGAACCACGAGTCGGGGCTCACCTTGAGCGTGCGAAACGCCGCCGCCTCGGGCACCTCGCGCAGGTCGACGCCTTCACGCACGAGCAGCTCGACGCCTGCGATGGGCTCGCGCGCCGAGAGCGTCTTCCACACGGCCGCCAGCTCGTCCTCGGTCACCGCCACGCGCGTCAGAAACCCGTTCTCGAACACGGCGTTGCGGGCGGCGTTCACTTCGACCTTCGAGAACCCTCCGCGCGGGAGGGCGGGAACGTCGTCGCCCACCCACTTCAGGGCGTGCTTCGTCTCGAGCCGTCGCGTGCTCGCGAGCAGCGGGGCGTACGCCGCGTCGAGCGGGTCGGTTCGCGCCAGCTGCACCTGATGCGCGATGAAGGTGCCGCGCGGGTCTCCTCGTTCGCTGAGTTGATCAGCATGCACGAGCCGCAGCTCGAGGTTCGACGGCTCGGTGCAGATGCGCTCGAGAACGCTCATCGCGCGGAGCCTGCTCCGCACAGCCGTCGACGCGTGACATTCACGAAAGTCGGTCCTGGGCGTTGGGCTAGCTTGCGTGCCGGTGCTTTCGCTGCTCGTCACCTGGTCGCTGGGGCAGACCCTGTCGGTGGGGCCCGTCGTGTCTTTTGCGCCAGCGCAGGGGCCTGTCGGTGTGTCCATGACGAGCCCTGCCGCTTCGGTGCAGGCCTTCGACGGTGGGTTCCTCGTGGCGTGGGCCGACGCGCGGCGGCTTCATCTGACGTCGGCGCCGCAGTCGACTCGGTTGATTGACGACGTCTGGTTGAAGCGGGTCGACCCGCTGCGCGGCGTGAACGAGACCGCTCGAATCATCTGCCCACTGCCCGCCAGCGCATCGCACCCGCGCCTCGCCGTCTCACGCACCACGGGCACCGCCGCGCTGGTGTGGAGCGAAGGCCGCGCGACCGACGCCGGAATCACCCACCTCGCCCGCTTCGACTCGTCAGGCGTGTTCGATGCACAGGGCCCGTGCGGCCTGCAGCTCCCCTCCCCCATCTTCAACGACCCAGAGGTGTCGGCGAAGGGGAGCGACTTCGTGGTGCTCCTCGTCTCGCCGCTGGCCATCGACCGCGTCGACGTGGTGGGCCAGATGACGATGACCCAGACGGTGACGCCGCAGGTGCACGCGAACGTCGTCACTGTCGAGGGCGTGGGCGCCACCACCTTCATCGGGTGGCGCGGCCCGGGGGGCAAGCTGATGCTCCAGCGAGACGGCCAGCCACCGGTGCAGGTCATCGAGTCGGTGAAGGCCTTCGACCTCGTCGCGGGCACCGACGGGCCGGCCGTCGCCTACGTGAATGACTTCGGCTTCTTCGCGGTCGACGACCCGGCATCGTTGGGTGTGCCGCTCGCCGCTGACACCTCGATTCGGCCCTTCGGCGCTGCGTTCGATGGAGGGTTCGCTGCCATCTTCTCGATGGACGGCGGCAGCACCCGGCTCTGGTCGAGCCTCACGACAGGCGCGGCGGCGGGCGCCGACGTCGACGGCACGCCCGAGGCCCTCGCGATGCGCGCGGGTGACGGCCTCGCCGTCGTGAGCCACACCTCGAAGACGCTGGGAGGCGTCGCCGTGGCACGCAACGGAAACTCGCTCTCGTTCACCGGGCAACCGCTGCTGCTCAGCAGCGCGAGGGTGTTGCAGCGCAGGCCGTCGCTCGCGTGGAACGCGGAGGCGGGCGCGTGGGCCGTCGTGTGGGAGGAAGCGAGCTCGGCCTCGACGTGGGGCTCGAGATGGGCCCTCGTGCGCCCTGGCTCCTCTGCGCTCGTCGCCTCGACCGAGCTCTTCGTCGACGGAGGCTGGCCGCGTGTTCTGCCCACCTTCGACGGCGGCCTCGCGTTCTTCACGCAGGACGGCACTGACACGCGCTTCTTCGGCCTCGACGACGGAGGCGCGCAGTGGGTCGACACGATTTTCGCCGTCGTTCGCAGCGGCGTCGCGGGCCCACAGACGGGGTTGTTCTGGTCGGGTCGGTCGGGGTTGACGCACGTGGAGTACGTCGCGTTGGGGCCCTCCCAGACGCCGCTCGAGAGCACCGTCGCCGGAGAGGTGACGTGCGCCACCTGGTTCGAAGGCGACTTCGTGGTCGCTCGGCTCGGCGTCGCCGGAGCGGTCAGCCTGGCCCGTTTCCCCGACACGGCGCAGCCCCTCATTCAGGGCGAGCCGGTCATCGGGAGCCGGGCGTGCGTCGCGTCGCGACCGCCCGGCGCGCCGCCACAGCTGGGCGTCGTCGTGGCCCGTGAGGTGACGAAGCAGCTCGACGTGCGCACGGTCGATGGCGGCACCTGGGCGGTGTCGCTCGACGCGGGCGTGCGTGACCTGCAGATGACCTCGGTCGACGGGCGGTGGCTGGTCGCGTGGGACACCGAAGCCGCCCTCTTCGCCGGGCTGTTCGCAGAAGGCCAACGGCCGCTGGTCGTCGAGCTCGACGCCACGCCTGCCGCGCTGCGCGGTCTGCCCGCTGTCAGCGCGTCGTCGGTGAACCGCGGCGCCATCGTCTGGCCCGTGCTGCAGGGAGACTCCGTCGTCTTGCGGTTTCGTGAGCTCGGCCTGCTCGATGGTGGCGTCGACGCGGGCCTCGACGCGGGTGTGGACGCGGGCCTCGACGCCGGGGCAGGTGAGGCCGACGGCGGCGCCGATGCCGGGCTCGCCTTCGACGCAGGGAGCATCGTCGACGCAGGCCCCATCGACGGGGGGCTCGCAGACGGTGGCGAGTCGGTGTGGGTCGCCGTTCCCGCCTGTGGTTGTGGCGCGAGCGACGGGGCCTCATCGGTGGTGGTGCTGCTGCTCGTGTTGGCGTGGTGTGGGGTGAAACGTCGTGGCTGAGAGCAACGTGCGGGCAGAAGCGCCAGTGGTGTTCGGCAACTCGGTCGAGGCGCTGGTGCGGGTGCTGGGCCCGGCGCTCGACGGCAAGGTGAAGCAGCAGTTCCTCGCCATCGGCGTCGACCTCTTCAACCCGAACCCGGCGTACCCGTACGAGCTGTGGCTGCAGACGCTGAACCTCGCGATGGACGTGTTGTGGCCCACGCTGCCGCGCGACGAGGCGACGTTTCGCATGGGTCGCGCCATCTTCGAGTCGTACGGGCAGACGGTGATGGGCAAGGCCCTGCTCCAGCTGGTGAAGGTGCTCGGCCCCCGGCGCGCGCTCGAGCGCATGTCGCGCAACCTGCGCACCACCAACAACT
>JAEUJR010000647.1 GCA_016793585.1 Archangium sp. | reverse complement strand
ACCGAGCTCGAGGGCCTCGTGGGCGGGAGCGCAGTGATGCGGCGGCTCTTCGGGCTCATCGAGAAGCTGGCGCCGAGCGAGACGCCGGTGCTGCTGCTGGGCGAGACGGGTACGGGCAAAGAAGGGCTCGCGCGCGCACTTCACCAGCGGTCGACGCGGCGCAAGGCGCCGTTCGTGGTGGTCGATTGTGGGGCTGTCGCCCCGCAACTCGTCGAGAGCGAGCTGTTCGGTCATGTACGCGGCGCGTTCAGTGGAGCCATCGCCGACCGGGCTGGCGCGTTCGTCGAGGCCGAAGGTGGCACGCTCTTTCTCGACGAGATTGGTGAGCTCCCGCTCGAGCTACAACCGAGGCTGTTGCGCGCGCTCGAGGCCCGACAGGTGAAGCGCCTCGGTGAAGACCGGCCACGCGCCGTCGACGTGCGCGTCATCGCAGCGACGCATCGGTCGTTGCAGGCCGAGGTGCAGGCCGGGCGGTTTCGGCGAGACCTCTACTTCCGGCTCGCGGTCGCGGCCCTGCGCGTGCCTCCGCTGCGTGAGCGGCGCGACGACCTTCCCCAGCTGGTTCGCGCGCTGCTGGTGCAGCTCGGGCGTGAGTCGTTCGAGCTGAGCGCCGACCTCGTCGCGCGGCTCGCCTCGTACGACTGGCCGGGCAACGTGCGTGAGCTTCGCAACGTGGTCGCGCGCGCGGTGGTGAGTGACGAGGTGTCACTCGAGCACGTGCTGAACCCAGCGCCCGCGTCGGCTCCTGCGGCGCCCGCCCTCGTGCCTCCGCCGCCTGCGCTCGAGGTACCGTTCAAGGAAGCGAAAGAGCGCATCGTCGAGCGCTTCACCCGCGAGTACCTCACGGCGCTCGAGCACAAACACGGCGGCAACGTCACGCAGATGGCGAAGGCGTCGGGGCTCGCGCGCACGTATCTGCACGACCTGCTCGCGAAGCACGGCTTGCGCGGCGGAGAGAACTAGAGTCACGGGCGCCATGCCCAAACCACCCTCGCTCAGCAAACTCCGTTGGGACGTTCGCGAGCTGCAGAAGAAGCTGAAGAAGCTCGGCGTGCCGCCGCCGCCGCCGAAGGGTGCGAAGCCGCTCGCCGACATCATGAAGCCGGGGAAGTTCTACGTGGCGCAGAACGCGCTCGCCCCCACGGCCGAGTACTTCGCGCAGCTGCAGGCGGCGGTCGACGCGCAAGAGACGCGGTGGACGCCCGAGGCGTATCTGCACAACGTGATGGCGGCGGCGCTCGCGGTGGCTCCGGCTTCGGAGCGCCCCGAGAAGCCGCACGGTCTCGTTCCCGCGCGGCCCATCATCGACAATCACGGCTATCTCGCGCTGGCGCTCCTCGCGGCCGAGCACGTCTCGGAGCAGGTCCCCGCGGCCGAGCGCGCGCGGTTCACGCGGTGGGTCGAGCTGGGCCAACGAGTCGCGAAGAAGCAGGCGCTGCGCGCGAAGGATGAAGCGCTGCTCACCGCGGAGATGCCGTACGTTCGCCTGCCCTCACGGGCCGTCTCGCGCGCCTTCACCGCGCAGACGCCGACCCTGCGGGTGGCGCAGGGCGTGGGGTTCGAGGCGGAGGAGGCCGATGCGCACAACGTCGGAGGCAAAGGCGCGCGTGAAGCGTGCGCCCGTGCTGTCGAAGTGCTCTCGAAGTCGGCCGGCGCGGTGAAGCAGTTCCTGAAGGAGCTCGATGCGTTGATTCTGCTCGAGGACGCCAAGCTGCGGCTCGGTGAGGTGAGCGTGAAGCCGTCAGCGGCGGTGGTGGCCTGCCGATGGCGTGGCGCCGAGAAGGGAAAGGGCTCGCACTGGCTGGTCGAGCTCGCGAGTGGGAACTTCGCGCTGCTGTGGAAGGTGAAGGGGAAGTGGCGGCTCGTCGAAGGCGGAAGAGATGAAGTGCTCGCGTCGGTTGCCGATGCGCACTTCAAGGCGGCGACTCAGGCGTTGCTCGGCTGAGCAGCCCTGGCCTCGACGCTCGCTCAGCTCGACCGCCGCCGCCTTCGGTTGGTCAGGAGCCCTGCGAGCGCGAGGAGGAGCGGCAGCGACGAACTCGTCGTGCAGCCACAACCGCCTCGCGGCTCCATCGAGCTCGCGGTTCCACCGGCGACTGCGGCTCCACCAGCGACTGCGGCTCCACCGGCGGCTGCGGCTCCACCGGCGACTGCGGATCCACCGGCGACTGCGGATCCACCGGCGACTGCGGATCCACCGGCGGCTGCGGATCCACCAGCGGCTGCAGATCCACCAGCGGCTGCAGATCCACCAGCGGCTGCGGATCCACCAGCGACTGCAGATCCACCCGCACTTCCACCACCTGCTCCACCATCAGGCATCGACACGCACTGCCCCGACGCATCGCACGACCCGACAGTGCACGTGCCACACGACGTTCCGCACTGATCAACCCCGCACTGCCGTCCGCTGCAGAAGTTCACCGGAGCCTGATTCGTCGGGGTGCCATTCAACAACGAGCGCGTCAGCCCGAGCCCGAGCGACGCTCCGGTGCAGAACTCGCCCATCGTCGTGAACCCCTCGAGGAAGCTCGAGTACGGCGGCATCGCTTGCGCGGCCGTGTACCAACTGAACGAGCCGAGCGGATTGAGCGAGTAGAGGTAGCACGGCCCCATGTCGAGCCCGCCTCCGTACAATGCGAGCGTGTCGTAGTTCGCGTCGCGCAGGTGCTCCTCGGGCGACTTCGTGTTGCCAGGAGACGCGAGAATGCAGGCTCCGAGTGACGACGTCGGAAAGCCTGCGGCCTGCTGCCGCCCGCGGTCCGTCATCTGCACGAGGTCGTAGTACGCGTCCTGGTTGTCTTCGGCCGGCGCGCTCGCGTTCATGGACGTGCCCATGTCCATCCACGAGCCCCAGCC
>JAEUJR010000625.1 GCA_016793585.1 Archangium sp. | reverse complement strand
CTGCGGCATGTGCTCGATGGTGATCAACGGCAAGCCCCACGGCGGCCACAAGGGCGTCACCGCCTGCCAGCTGCACATGCGGCACTTCAACGACGGCGACGAGGTCTACATCGAGCCGTGGCGCGCGAAGGCGTTCCCCGTCGTGAAGGATCTCGTGGTCGATCGGTCGGCCTTCGATCGCATCATCGCGGCTGGCGGGTTTGTCTCGGTGAACACGGGCGGTACGCCCGACGCCAACGCCCTGCCCGTTCCCAAGCGTGACGCCGACCTCGCGATGGACGCGGCGGCCTGCATCGGCTGCGGCGCGTGCGTGGCGGCCTGCAAGAACGCCTCGGCGATGCTCTTCGTCTCGGCGAAGGTCTCGCACCTCGCGCACCTGCCGCAGGGTCAGCCCGAGCGGTACGAGCGGGTGAAGAACATGACCATGCAGATGGACGCCGAGGGCTTCGGCACCTGCACGAACCTCTCGCAGTGCGAAGCGGCGTGCCCGAAAGAGATCCCCACGCGGGTCATCGCCGAGCTCAACCGCGATCTGATCAAGTCGACCCTCAAGGGCAGCTGAAGCGCCCCTGAGCAGGCTCGAGGCCGGTGTCGCTCCATTTCCGGTGGAGCGGTACCGGCCTTCTTCATGCCCGCGCCCCTCGTCAGCCTCTCGCGGCTGCGCTATGGGCGGGCCGAAGTCACTCTCAAGGAAACGAACACCATGCGCGTCATCGTCACCGGCAGCCTCGCTTACGACTACATCATGAACTTCCCCGGGAAGTTCTCGGACCACATCCTCCCGGACAAGGTCCACATGCTGACGGTGAGCTTCCTCGTCGACTCGATGAAGCGCATGCGTGGCGGTACGGCCGGCAACATCGCGTACAACCTCGCGCTGCTGGGCGGGAAGACCTCGATCGTCTCGGCCGCCGGCCAGGACTTCGTCGACTACCGCAACGCGCTCGACAAGCTGAGCATCGACACGCGCGGCATCAAGCTGGTCGACAACGAGTTCACCGCCAGCTGCTTCATCAACACCGACGTCGCCAACAACCAGATCGTCGCCTTCTACCCGGGCGCGGTGGTGCACGCGCGCGAGGTGACGCTCGAGTCGATCGGCCTGACGAAGGAAGACTGGGCGCTCATCTCGCCGACCGACCCCGAGTCGATGATGCGCCACATGCAGGAGTGCCGTCGCATCGGCGCGAAGTACATCTTCGACCCGGGCAAGCAGACGCCCCGCCTCGAGAAGGCCCAGATTCTGGCCGGCCTCGACGGCTGCGCAGCGCTGATCGGCAACGACTACGAGTTCGGCATGATGGCGAAGGCCACCAACATGACCGAGCAGCAGCTGATCGACTCCGCGCCGCTGACGATCATGACCCGCGGTGAGCAGGGCAGCCGAATCTTCCAGCGCGGCAAGCCCACCATCGAGATCCCCGTCGCGAAGGTCACCGCGGTCGTCGACCCCACGGGCGCTGGCGACGCCTACCTCGCAGGCCTGGCGTTTGGCCTCTCGCGCGATCTGCCCCTCGCCGTCACCGGCCGGGTCGCCGCCCTCGCCGCCACCTACGCCATCGAGAAGAAGGGGTGCCAGGAGCACGCCTTCACTCGCCAGGGCTTCCTCTCGCGGTACACCGAGACGTTCGGCAATGCGCCCGAGCTCGGCGCCGCGCTGATCTGACTTCAGCCGCACACCCACTTCCCCGCACCTCGACCACACCAGCGTCAGTCAGACGCTGGTGGTCGTGTGCCATGGCATTCCATTAGAGTCGCAATTCTTCACTCGGCCAGCACTCGCGGCCGTCTGGGAGGCTTTCACGTGATCAACGTCTCGAGGCTCGTCCTGTTGCTGACGGGTGTGCTCGTCGTGGGTTGTACCGAGAAGCACCTTCCTGCAGACGTCGCGAAGAGCGCGCAGACGATCGTCGGCAATGACGGCGCCTTCACCGTGAACGGCGTCGTACAGCTGAACGAGTACACGGCGCTGACGGCCAACGCGGCCGCTGGAGCCACGACGCTGCAGGTGGCCGACGTCACCCAGCTCGACAGCGTGACCTTCGGGCCGCTCGCCGCGGGCGATCTCGTCATGATCTACCAGGCGCAGGGCGCGACCATCGACGCGACCGACACGGCCAACTACGGCAACGTCACCGCGCTCAACGGCGCTGGCCTGCACGAGATGGTCGAGGTCTCGTCGATCGCGGGCAACACGATCACCATCGGCAGCGGGTGTATGGGCCTGAAGAACGGCTACTCGGCTTCAGGGCGCACGCAGGTCGTTCGGATTCCCCAGTTCACGACGCTGACGGTGTCGATGACGGGCACGGTGACGGCGCTCCCGTGGGACGGCCAGCGTGGCGGCATCGTCGCGCTGCACGTACGTGACACGCTGACGCTGCAGGGCACCATCGACGTGGGCGGGCTCGGCTTTCGTGGTGGGGCGACCGACAACTCGACGGCGGCGATCGCGACCGACGTCACCACCAACCGCGGCGCGACGGCCGATCTCGGCGGCGAAAAGGGCGAGAGCATCGCCGGGTACCAGGCCAGCTACGACGCCGTGAGCGGCCGCTATGGGCGCGGCGCTCCGGCCAACGGCGGTGGCGGCGGCAACGCGGTGCGCGCGGGTGGCGGCGGCGGTGCCAACGCGACGAACACGAACCTGTGGAGCGGCCAGGGCGTGATGGACGCGACGGCCATCGGCTTCCAGGCGTGGCAGCTCGACCCGGGGCGTACGCTGCCGACGAACACCGGCGGCGCGGCGGCGCTGGCGAACAACTCGGGCGGCGGGCGCGGCGGCTACAGCTTCTCGGCCACCAACCAGAACGCCGTCACCTCGGGGCCCGCGGCCGGGGCGTGGGGCGGCAACACGCGCCGTGAACGCGGCGGGCTCGGCGGGCGCCCACTCGATCCCTCGGCGACGGGCCGGCTCTTCTTCGGCGGCGGTGGCGGCGCAGGCGACGGCGATCAGAGCGCGTCGGGCGCTGGTGGCCGCGGTGGTGGGCTCATCTACGTGATGGCCACGACGGTGAACGGCGCGGGCGCGCTGGTCGCGAACGGAGCGCCGGGCGCGAACACGGCGGGCTCGCACCGCGACTCTCCGGGTGGCGGCGGCGCCGGCGGAACGGTCGTCGTGCGCGCGAACGCGATCAGCGGCTTCTCGATCGCGGCCAACGGCGGCGAAGGTGGCAGCCAGCTCATCTCGTCGGGCCTCGACGAAGCGACCGGCCCGGGCGGCGGTGGCTCGGGTGGCTTCATCGCGGTCGCCGGCGGCGCTCCGACGCGCTCGGCGGCCGGCGGGCCGGGCGGCACCACGTCCTCCAACGGCCTCACCGAATTCCCCACCAACGGCGCGACCCGCGGAGCGACGGGCAACTCGACCGCCGTCGTCGCCACCATCGTCGCCAACCAGGTCGTCGACGTGCCGCTCTGCCTCGAGCCCGCGAACCTCGAGGTCACCATCACCAACGGCGTCACCACCTCGGTGCCGGGCACCACGACGACGTACACCCTGCGCGTTCGCAACCTCGGCCCCGGCGGCGCCAATGGCGCACGGGTGATCGACACCATGCCGGGCGCCCTCACCGGCGTCGCGTGGACGTGTGCTGGCACGGGCGCTGCCACCTGCCCCGCGTCGGGCACGGGCAGCATCAACGCGCTGGTGAACATTCCCAGCGGGCAGGAGATCGTCTTCACGATCACCGGCACGATCAACCCGGCTTCGACCGGCACGCTCGTGAATCAGGCGTCGGTCTTCAGCCCGCCGATCATCAACGACCCCAACCTGCTCAACAACCTCGCGACCGACACCGACACGCTCTCGCCGCGCTCCGATCTCTCGATCGCGATCAGCGCCAACCCGTCGCCCGTCGACGAAGACTCGAACGTGGTGTGGACGTTGAACGTGAACAACGCTGGCGAGAGCACCGCGACCACGGTTCGCGTCACCTTCACGCTGCCCGCCGAGACGACCTTCATCAGCGCCACCGGCACGAACTGGTCGTGCTCGCGCGCCGGCGTCACCGTCACCTGCACGCGTGGCTCGCTCGCGCCTGGTATGGCCGAGCCGATCACCATCACCGCGAACGTCACCATGGCTGGCGGCATGCTGTCGGTGCCGGTCTCGGTGACGACGGCGGTGCCAGACCCGCAGTCGATGAACGACGCGACGACGTTGGTGACGGTGGTGAACCCGGTCAACGACCCGCCGATCAACACGGTGCCGCCGAGCCAGACGATCGTCGAAGACACCTCGCTCGTCTTCACCGTCGGCACGGGCAACTCGATCTCGGTCGCCGACGTCGACCTCGGCATGGGTGAGCTCACCATCACCCTCACCGCGACGGCCGGCACGATCTCGGTGGCGGTGGTACCCAACGTCACGTTCCAGACCGGCGACGGCGTCGACGATCTCACGATGACCTTCACCGGCCGGCTCGCGCCGATCCTCGCGGCGCTGCAGACCGTCACCTTCCGGCCGCTACCCAACTACGTCGGCGCAGCCTCGGTGCGCATCACGACGGGCGACAACGGAAACACCGGCAATGGCGGGCCGCGGGTGGACGACGACACGATCTCGATCACCGTGACTCCGGTCAACGACCCTCCCACGGCGGTGAACGACAGCTTCACGCTGCAGGAAGACACGGTCGGCACCTTCGACGTGCTGGCGAACGATTCGTCGCTGCCCGACGGCCCCGAGACGCTCACCATCGTCGCGGTCGGCAGCGCCATGAACGGCATCGTCTCGGCCGGCGGCACGATGCTCACCTACCGGCCCAACGCCAACTTCAACGGCATGGACTCGTTCACGTACACGATCAGCGACGGCAACGGCGGGCAGGCCACCGCCACGGTCAGCGTCAACGTCACGCCGGTGAACGATCCTCCCAGCGCGGTGAATGACACCTTCGGGGTGGTCGAGGGCACCAGCAACAACCGCCTCGACGTGCTCGCCAACGACAGCATCGCGCCCGACGTCGGAGAGACGTTGACCGTCACGATGACGAGCACGCCGTCGCACGGCACGGTGACGATTCAGCCCGGCGGAAGCGCGGTGCTGTACACGCCTGCCCCCGGTTACAACGGCAACGACTCCTTCACCTACACGGTGAGCGACCCGGGAGGCCTCTCGGTGATGGCCACCGTGCAGGTGATCGTCGGGCCCGCGAACGACCCGCCGGTGAACGCGGTGCCGATGGCGCAGACCGTCGTGGAAGACGGCACCCTCGCCTTCAACGCGGCGGCCATGCGCGCCATCGCCGTGAGCGACCCCGACGCTGCCAACCAGCAGATTCAGATCTCGCTCTCGGCCACGAACGGCACCCTGACGCTCGCCACCACCACCGCGCTGGTCTTCACGGTCGGCGACGGCACCAACGACGCGTCGATGACGTTCCTCGCGACGCTGCCCCAGGCCAACGCCGCGCTCGATACGCTCTCGTTCCAGCCGACCGCCGACTTCAACGGCATGGCCTCGCTGCGCATCGTCACCAACGACCTCGGAAACACGGGCGTGGGCGGCGCGCTGAGTGACACTGACTCGGTGGCGATCACCGTCACCCCGGTCAACGACCCGCCGACCGCCACGGCCGACACCGTCACCGTCGCCGAAGACTCGATGAACAACGCCATCGACGTGCTGGCGAACGACTCCATCGCCCCCGACACCGGCGAGTCGTTGCGCATCACCGCCGTGACGCAGCCGATGAACGGCACCGCGGCCCTGGCCATGGGCGGCGCGAGCGTCACCTACACGCCCACACCCGACACCTTCGGCGCCGACACCTTCACGTACACCATCA
>JAEUJR010000623.1 GCA_016793585.1 Archangium sp. | reverse complement strand
GGGCGGACCAGGCATGGGTATGGGCATGCCGGGAATGCCGGGCATGGGCATGCAGATTCCGGGAATGCCTGCGGGCTACACGCCGCCGATGTCGAAGTCGCAGCTCGCGCAGGCCCGGTTGCAGGGGTACTCGATGGGTCCTGCGGCGAACAAGCAGTCTGACGCCGAGCGGAAGGCGCTCAAGGAGCGTCGGAAGCGCGAGAAGGAAAACAAGAAGAAGAACCGCAGGAAGTGATCAGCCGGCGCGGCGCAGGTAATCGTCGAGCCAGGGGAAGACCTCTCCCACGGCGATCGCGTTGCGCCGCATCGTCGTGAGCCACTCAAGGTTCTTCGACTTCACCAGCGCGTCGACCCAGTGCTTCATCGCCGCGTGCGCGGTCTCGGGCGTCAGATCGAGCTCGAGCGCCGTGTCCTGACCCTGCAGCAGATCGAAGACCAGCACGCCGAGACCGGCTTCTGGCTCCGAGCTCAAGAGGCTGCGGGTGAGCTGCTCGGCCGACTTCAATTGACCGTCTGCGAGCAGGGCCTGCGCAAGGCGGAGTGCCGCTGGCCCCGAGGGAGGCACACCAGCCGCACGCCGAAGCGGCGCGATCGACTGCGCCACATGTCCCAGGGTGAGGGCCGCGTCTCCGACGGCCCACGAGAGCTCTGGTGAATCACCGTGCCGCAGCTCATGCGCCGCGACCCAGGCATTGAGCCCGCCGGTGCCTTCGAGCTGCAACCGCAACGCGGCTGCGGCGACGAGCGCCTCGGGGTCGCGGGGCTGAACCTCGAGCGCGGCGTCGACGTGTTCGAGCGCCTCCAGCGGAGCGCTCCGCAGCAACGCCAATCGCGCCAGGCCCAGGCGTGGCCGCACTCCGGTGAGCTGATGATCGCCGAGCAGCTCGCCCAGCTCGAGGCATCGGCTGAAGTCCTTCGCGGCCTGCTCATAGTCGCCGTTCGCTTCGTGGTGCTGCGCACGGCGATGAAAGAAGGGCGCTCCGGGAACGACCATCGGCTCCCAACGATCGAGGAAGAGCAGGCCCGCCGGCCCATTCGTGCGGAAGAGTCCTTCGGCGATCAGGGCGATCAGCTCGCCACCCCACGGCATGCCGCGCAGCACCTCGGGCCCCGCCTGCTCGAGCCTGTCGATCGCCACCTGCGCGCCTTCACGCCAGAGCACGCTGTCACGCCAGAACCGCGCGAGCTCGAGCACCTTCAGGTGCGCGTAGAAGTCGTTCGGGTCGGCGGCGAGACACTTCTGCAGCAGGGCGAGATCGCGCTGCTTCTTCTCTTTCGACGCCGCGCGGCTGCGCACGTAGCCGAGGTGCTCCACAGGCGCCTCGACGCGCTCGATGGTCGTCTTCGACTTGAACAACATGCGCGCCACGTCGCCCGAGCAGTCTTCGTGAATCGCGTGGCGGAAGTGAATCGTGTCGTCTCGACGAAACGCACGCAGCACCCACGACTCGCGGCGGTGGCCGTAGGGCAGGGGGTTCGACATGCGCACGGTGAGTGCGCCCACCGTCGGGTCGTCACAGCGCGCCATGAACTCCTGAATGAAGGCAGGCGACACACGCTCATCGGCGTCGAGCACCAGCACCCAGTCTTTGGTGGCGTTGGCGAGCGAGACGTTGCGGGCTTCGGCGAAGTCGTCGGCCCACGCGTGCCGCACCACCTTCGCGCCCGCCGCCTCGAACAGCTCGACGGTGTTGTCGGTCGAGCCGGTGTCGACGACCAGCAGCTCGTCCCACAGGCCGCGCACCGACTCGATGAAGCCTGGCGCCATCTCGGCTTCGTTCTTCACGATCATGGCGATGGTGACGGTGCTCACGGCTGACTCCCGTACGCGCTCGCGGCCCGTCTCGAGGTCGCGTGCGAACCGAGCTCGGCGCTCAGGCGCGCGTGCAGCTGGTTCGCTTTGCCCTGGCACTGCTTGAACAGCTCGACGACCCGTGGGTCGCTGCCAGGGTTCTTCACGGCACTGAAGGCCGCGCTCAACTCGTCCAGCTGACCGGCCACGACCTCGGCGTCACCAGCGTCGAGCGATGCGAGCATCGCCTCGAGCTTCGACACCAGGTGGGCGGTCGCGGCGTTCACCGGGCCTCCACCATGCCGCCCGCGAGGCTCGCCACTGCCTGCTGAAACCCTTCGACGACTGGCGCGAACGCCCGCTCGGCTTCACGCACGGCATGCGCGTCTTTCGACAACGAGCCGACGGCCAGGCGTTGGGCCACGAAGAGGTAGATCTCTCCGAGCGTCTGCGAGAGCTCTGGAGCGGTTTGCGGGTTCAACGTCGCAGCGAGCTCGGTGACGATGTCGGAGGCCTTCGTGAGCAGCGGCAGCGCCTCTTTGACGTTCTTCGCTTCGAGGTGACCGGCCGCGACGCGCATGTGCCGCAGGGCTGCTTCGAAGAGGAGCACCATGAGCCGCTCCTTCGACGCGGTCTCGCTGGTCGCTCTCGCGTATGCGCGGGCTGCATTCATTTCTTCGTCCCCTGATTCTCTTGCGACGTCAGGAAGTTGCCGATGCTCTTGAAGGTGCCGACCACCTTCTCCATCGCGGTGAACTGCGAGACCAACCGCTCACGGTAGGCATCGACACGAAGCTGCAGGTTCGTAATGCGATCATCCATCGTGCGAATCGACTTGTTGATGCCCGTCTGCCGCGCCACGAGGATGGCGCTCGAGCCGCTGGTGTAGCGGTCGACGAGCGCGGTGGTGACTGCCGACATGCCGGTCGTCGCGTTCTGGAAGAGCGCGTTTACGGCACCGGCGTCGGTGCCGATGGCCTTCTCGAGCCGGGCCGCGTCGATGCTCAGCGAGCCGTCGGTGCCCGTCTTGATGCCCACGTCGGCGAGCGTGCGGACCGAGCTGGTGGGGTTGCCCTGGTTCACCACCATCGCCTGCAGCGCCGCCTGGAGCCCGCGAATCGACGGGTCTCCGCCGAGCGTCTTGGTGCGATCGGTCAGCTCACCGATGTTGGTGTTCTTTCGCACCAGCTTCATCACGTCGTTGTACGCATCGACGAACTTCTGCAGCGACTTCTGGGTGTCGCCGGTGCTCGTCGTCAGCAGCAGATCTTCGGCGGTGCCGGGCTTCGTCTTGAGGGTGAGCGTCGCGCCTGGAATCACGTCTGAGACGACGTTGCTGCGGCGCTCGAAGGCCAGCCCGTCGACCGTGAGCTGCGCGTTCACCGCGCTCTGTTGAATGGTGGCGCCGAGCGCCTGGCCGAGCGAGCCGGTCGACGTCTCGGTGATCTGCAGCGCGCTCGAGGCGGGCTGGCCGACGACGAAGCCGGTGTCTCGGCGGGTGATGCTCAGGTAGGCGGCGCCGTTGGTCTCGAGCACCGTCGCGCTCACCGCGATGCCCGACTTGTTGATGCGATCGGCGGCCTGGGTGAGCGTCATGCCGTCATCGAGCGCGACCTGCGTGGTGGTGCCGTCGATCGAGAAGTCGAGCGTTCCCCCCGTCACCTGCGCCGAGGCCGAAGTGAACGAGGCGCTGCGGGCGCGTGCCGCCTGCGCCAGCTCGTTCACGGCCACCGAGTACCGGCCCGACGCTGCCGACGACGACGCCGTGGCGCTGACCGAGGTGGTGCCCGCGTTCGCGGTGACGCCCAGCACGCCGCCGCTCGACAGTCCGCTCGCGGCGCTCTTCAGCGCGGTGAGCTTCGCCATGATCTCGCCGACCGCGCTCAACTGCGTCTGGTAGGCGGTCTGCTGGCTCTTCGCCATGTCGATGGTGCGACTCTCGATCGCGACGAGCTGGTCGATCATGCTCGTGGTGTCGATGCCTGAGGCGATGCCTGACGTGCGGAAGGCGGGGATGCTGGCCATGGTTTCACTCCTGTCGCATGCGTGACGCCCACAGAGGGCCAACGCGTTGCTGTGCAAGCCCCGTTCTCACGAACGAAAAGGCCCCCTGAGTTGGTCAGGGGGCCTCCGCCAACCCGCAGCCACCCGACTTCGGGTTGGCAGGTGTGTTCCACCTCGTCTCACGACCGCTCGAGTCGACTCACACCGAGTGCGCGTCGACCCGAGCGTGTGCTTCAGGAGAAGGCGGCGGAATCAGCCGAGCAGCTTGAGGGCCACCTGCGGCGCCTGGTTGGCCTGCGCGAGCACCGAGACACC
>JAEUJR010000598.1 GCA_016793585.1 Archangium sp. | reverse complement strand
CAGCGCCCGATCGACCGCCACGCGAACGGCCCGCCCCTTCGAGAGGAAGGTCTTGAGCGCCCGCACGAAGTCATCGCTGCTGTCGGTGGTGAGGTAGCGGCGCTCGAAGCCGAGCATCGCGGCCGCGCGCCGGGTGGCGATCTCGGCGTCCTGCCCCGGGAAGAAGCCGGTGCGCCGGGGAATCGCGGTCGCGCCCCAGGTGAAGCCGCCGAAGAAGTCGATCGACGAACGCTGCTCGACCCTGCCCTGCTGGGCGGCCTGCATGAGCAGCGCGTGCGAAAAGGCCAGCGGCTGCTGCTCACTCGACCAGACGACGTCGGTGAGGCGGTGCGTCAGTGGAGGCTGCCCCAGGTCGGACTCGGCCAGTGGCTGCGGCGCGTATTCGGCCAGGTAGTAGGCCTGCACCACCGAGCGCATCACCCACAGGTAGCCGGCGATGAGGGCGACGACGGCGAGCGTGGCTCCACCGATGACGATCGCCTTCCACGGAAACGCGCGCTGCGACATGGCCGCCGTTCACCACCTGCTGGCGCACGACGCAATCGTCACGTCGCGTACGTGGCCTCGAGGTAGCGCTCGATGTCGAGGCTCTCGAAGCCCTGCCAGCCCGTGTTGGGGTCGTGCAGCCACGGCACCTGCATCTTCCCCGCGCGCTCGATGAAGGCCGCCCGACGCGGGCTGCCCTTCGCGACGTTGCGCAGCGTGTACGGCAGCTCGAGCTCGGTGAGCAGGAAGCGCACCATGCGGCACGGCGGCGACGACTCGAAGGAGTACAGCTCGAGTGGCTTCTGGGGCGCACGTGACGGGCGGGCGATCGCCCCACGCCCTCCGGTGACGACCCGCGCGGCCAGGCCCGTCATGAGTCGAACCGGCGTGGCGTTGAGCAACAGCGGCGGCTTCCCGGCGCCGTACTTCGCGTAGAGGTGCGCGACGATGCGCGACGAGCCGACGAGGGTCTCGCCCGTGTTCGGGTCTTCGAGCCTGGGCACGCCGCCGCCCGCGAGCTCGGAGCGAAAGCGCGCTCCGCCCTGCGGGCACGGGCGCACCTCGGCGTCGAGATCGAGACAGCTCAACGCTTCACGCACGACGCGCGAGTGCGGGCACCGCTCGTAGTCCCACAGGCGCAGCAGCTTCTCGGGGCGAGGGCCCAGGGCGTCGATGGCGATGCCGCGCGCGAGCCGAAACCCCGACGCCGTGAAGCCGCCGACGAGCATCAGCTTGCGGCCGAGGTTCGTCTTGGAGTCCACCACGGTGCGACCCAGGGCCTTCGTGGTGTCGCCGGCCATGGAGAAGAAAGAGGGCTTCATGAGACGCTCCGCTCACATCGGGGTGAGGAACCGCGCGATCACGACCTTCACGCCCGCCTCGAAGCGCACCGTCAGCTTCGCGTTCGGGCCCTTGCCGGCGACGTCGAGGATCACGCCTTTGCCGAACTGCGAGTGCTGCACGCGCTGCCCGCGCACGTCGTGCTCGGAGTCCTGGTGGAAGTCGGTCGACTGATCGTACGTGCGATCGACCACCGGCCCTTCGTCGAGTTCGCGGCGGCGAATGATCGGGCCACGCGCCGACTGCGGAACGGTCTCGACAGCGAGCAGGCCTCCGCCGTTCACGTCGATTCCGAACAGCTCGGGAGGCACCTCGGAGAGGAACCGCGACGGCGGGTTGAAGCGCAGATCACCGAAGAGCGCGCGTTGCTGGGCGAGCGAGCAGATCAGCCGCCGCCGAGCGCGCGTGAAGCCGACGTAACAAAGGCGCCGCTCCTCGGCCATGTCCTCCTCGGAGGCCTCTTGGCCCGTCGCGCGCCGGTGGGGAAAGATCTCCTCCTCCATGCCGGTGAGCGCCACGACGTCGAACTCGAGCCCCTTCGCCGCGTGCAACGTCATCAGAGACACGCGCCCCTGCCCCACCCCCGACTCGCCATCGGCGTCACCGACGAGGCTGATGCGCTCGAGGAAGGCCTGCAGTGGAGGCACCTCGACCTCGAGTGAGACCGGCTCCACCGAGGCATCGACCGCAGGTGGTGGCGGTGGCGGAGGCGCCGCCTCGACGGGCGCGGGCACGGGCTCGGCGGTGACGGCGGGCTCGGGGGGCGCGCCGAACATCGAGAACAGATCGCCCTGCCCTGTCGATGGAGCGGGAGCCGAGCGCTTCTTCGGCGACGGGGCGGGAGCCGCGGGCGCGACGACCGGCGGCGGCGGAGCGGGTGGCTCGACGGGCGTGAGCGCCTTCACCTCGCCCTGCGCCGTGGTGATGCCGAGCGCCTCTGCGCGCTGTTGATCGAACTCCTGCGTGGCCGTGAGCAGTTCGCGAAGGTTCTCGGCGCGGGTCAGGGCGTCGTCACTGCCCTCGGCGAGGTAGCCCGCCAGCATGCCCGTCTTCTCGAGCATCACCTCGACGGCGCGGGTGACCTCGGGCGCCTGCTTCGCGAACGCGACGAGCTCGTCGATCAACACCTTCACCGGCGCGAGGCGGCCCTGCTGCCCGCGATTGAGCGTCTCGATGCGACCGACCTCGCCGAGGGCCTCGTACAGGCTGATGCCCGCGTCGGCGGCGTAGGCCTTCAGGCGATCGACGGTCGTCTCTCCGATGCCGCGCGGAGGCACGTTGATGACGCGATCGAGATCGGCGTCGCTCTTCGGGTTCACCATCAGCCGCAGGTAGCTCGCCGCGTCTTTGATCTCGGTGCGTTCGTAGAAGCTGCGGCCCGAGACGAGCACGTAGGGCACGCGCGAGAGGCGAAACACCTCTTCGAGCACGCGGCTCTGCGCGTTGGTGCGGAAGAACACGGCCATCTGCTCGAAGTCGGCCACGCCCTGGTTGCGAAGATCGTGCAGCTTGAGCGCGACCGACTGGGCTTCCCCTCGCTCGTCTCTCGCGGCGATCAGCTCGAGCGTCTCGCCCTTCGCGCGCGCCGACCACAGCTTCTTCGGCATGCGCTTGCGGTTGCGCTCGATGACGGCGTGCGCGGCCTCGAGAATGGTCTGATCGCTGCGGTAGTTCTGCTCGAGCTTCACCACCAGCGCGCCCGGGTACACGTTCGGGAACGAGAGAATGTTGTCCACCTCGGCGCCGCGCCACCGGTAGATGCTCTGATCGTCGTCGCCGACCACCACGAGGTTCGAGTCGCGCGGCACGCCGTGACGAATCGCGTCGGGTGAGCCCGGTGGCGGCGCGAGCAGCCGCAGCAGCGCGTACTGCACCGGGTTCGTGTCCTGGAACTCGTCGACCAGCACGTGGGCGAACCGATCCTGATAGCGGCGCCGAATCTCTTCGTTCGTCGACAGCAGCTCGACGAGCAGCAGCAGCAGATCGCCGAAGTCCACCGCATCGGCCGCGCGCAGCAGCCGTTGATAGCGGCGGTAGATGCGCTGCACCGTCTGCGCCTTCGGGTCGCCGCCGGGCTTCATCGCGTCGGCGAGGCGGCCCTGGTTCTTCTCGGCGTCGATGCGCGAGAGCACCTCACGCGGCGTCATGCTCGACAGCTCGATGCCCTCTTCGCGAATGGCGCGCTTCACCAGCGTGAGCTGATCGCCGTCGTCGTAGATGACGAAGCTCTTGGTGAGGCCCACCGCCTCGGCTTCCCGGCGCAGCAGCATGGCGGCCGCCGAGTGGAACGTGCTGACGAACAGGCCCTGCGCCTGTGCGCCCAGCAACGTGTGCAGGCGCTCCTTCATCTCGCGCGCGGCCTTGTTGGTGAACGTGACCGCGAGGATCTTCCAGGCCGGCACCTTGCGCTGGGTGACGAGGAAGCCGATGCGCCGGGTGATGACGCGCGTCTTGCCCGAGCCTGCGCCGGCGAGCACCAGCAACGGGCCGCGGTCGTGCAGCACCGCGTCTCGCTGCGGAGGGTTGAGATCGTCGAGCAACTCCGACTGCGCGATCACGTCAGGACTCCGGCGTCGGGGCGGGCTGCGACGGGTCGTGAACGCCCGAGATCGACGACGACTCGTCGACCGGCGCGTCGGTCAGCAACACGCCGCGGCGGAGCAGCTCTCCGAGCGCGAGCTCGACCTCTTCGTAGGGCAGCCCCACCGCGTCCGAGAGATCGGCGACGCTCTTGGGCGCCTGGCGCAGCGCCGTCAGCACCTTGAGCTCCTTCTCGTTCGCCACCCGGGTGAAGAGCAGCGAGAGCTCGGGGTGCAGGTGCAGGCGGTTGGGCTGAGAGACCGCGTCGCGCATGCGCGCCGACAGCCACGACGCCATGGCCTTGCCGGCGCCATCTGCCGTCTCGAACAGCCAGGGCGCGTTGGCGGGCACCTTGTCGATCTCGCCGGGCACGAAGAGCCCTTCGCCGGCCGACGAGAGCAGCGACTCCAGCGCCATCGAGCCCTCGATGCGCATGCTGCCCGTCTGCGCCGAGGCCTTGAGCAGCTGCCCGTGCGCGACCTCGACGACGAAGCGGCCGATGGGCTCTTCGATGGTGAGCGTGCCGACGAGATCGAGCTCGGCGATGGCCCTCAGCGTCCACATGGGGCCGAGCAGGCGCAGATCGATGGCGGTCTTCTCTTTGCGGGCCAGCGACTCCCACGCGTCTTTGCGCGGCGAGAGCAACAGCTCGAGGGTGTCGAGCACGGGCTTCGCGCGGCCGGTCTTCTTCAGGTACGCGCGCGCGCCGGCTCTCGCGATCTTCAGCGTCTCACGCAGCTCGTCGTGCGCCGACAGCACCAGAATCGCCGACTCGCGGGCGGTGACGTGCTGCCGCAGCTGCCGCATCAGGCCCCAGCCATCGAGGCCCGGCAGGTTCAGGTCGGCCACCACGATGTCGTACGGCGTGCTCGTGGCCTTCAGCAGGCCCTCGATGCCGTCGGCTGCCCCTTCGATCTCGGCGAACGGCGCGAGCTGCTTGAGCAACAGGCCGCGCAGCGCGTCGTCGTCTTCCACCACCAGCACGTGCGCCTTGTACGAGCCGCCCGGCACGCGATGCCGACCCGTCGTCTCTTCGCCGGGAATCCACCGGGCGGGCGCGTCATCGAGGCTCAGCAGCTCTTCGAAGGCCGCGTCGCCCTCGGTGCTCCCGAGCCGAACCGACGAGAGCTCTCCCTGCTCGAAGCGGGCGCGCCCCTCGAACGGCGTGTCTGGGTAGAAGAGCACGGTGCCCGAGAGGTGCCGGCGGCGCGCCCACGCGACGAGGCGCGCCTTGATCGAGCCCGTGTGCACGCGGCTCTCGTTGAGCTCGTCGAGCAGCGCGCGGGCGCGTTCTCCGGCGTCGAACTCGGTGGTGCGAGTCCACAGATCGACGGCGCCGCTCCGCAGCCAGTTGAGGGCCTGGGGAACCGACACCTCGGACAACAGGCCGACGATGGGAATGTCGAAGAACGGGCCCTGCGCGCGCAACTTGAGCGACACCTCGCGGCCCGTCGTGGCCGGCAGCCACTCGTCGAGGATCAGCAGGTGCGGGCGCCAGTCGGTGAGCGTGCGCGAGAGCGTCGCGACGTCGGGCAACGAACGCACCTCGAACCCCGCCGCGACCAGCTTGTTGCCAAGCTCGGTGCGCGAGGTCAGATCGTCGTCCACGAGCAAGATGCGCATGGCGACGGGGTCGAGGGATTCTGCCGTGTCCGACTTCATCCGGGCGTTGAGAGATAGCGTTTCCGGCCTCGCGTGGCACGCCTTCTCGGGCAGTTGTTGGGGTATGGGACGACCGTCGAAATGCTGATCGTTCACCCTCACTTCCACCCCAGACGCACCGGTGTCACCGCCCACGTCGAGCTGGTCGCGAAGGCCCAGGGTGCGCTCGGCGAAGTGAAGGTGATCGGCGAGCAGATGCCGGCCGAGCTTCCGCACCTGACGTGGGGCGAGCTGTGGCGGCGCAGCGGCGCGGAGCAGGTCGTCTGGCACGCGCACCGGAACAACGAGGTGCTGTGGGGCTACCTGCTGAAGCTGCTCGGCCGGAAGGTGACGGTGGTGGCGACGAGTCACAGCCCGCGACCGGTGGGGCGGTTCACGAAGCTGCTGCTCCGCTTCGCGCGCAAGGTCGTCACGCTCAACAAGCTCGCCGCCGCGTGGGTCGAGACGCCGTCGACGATCGTGCAGCACGGGCTCGAGCTGAACCGGTTCACGCCGCCGGCCGATCGCAGCGCGGCGTTCAAGGCGCTGGGGCTGCCGGGTGAACGTGGCGTCGGCGTCGTCGGGCGCGTTCGTCAGAACAAGGGCCAGGGCGACTTCGTCGAGGCGATCGCTCCGTTGCTCGAAGGAGCGCCGCAGTGGACGCCGGTGCTCGTCGGGCTGGCGAAGGGGCCCGATGCAGCGTGGGCCGAGGGGCTCGAGGCGAAGACGAAGGGCCGCCTCGTGCTGGCCGGAGAGCACCGCAACGTGGTGCCCTGGTACCAGGGGCTCTCGATTCTCGTGCACCCCTCGTACGCCGAGGCGTTCTCGATGGTGCTGATCGAGGCGATGGCGACCGGGTGCTGTGTGGTGGCGACGAGTCACAGCCCGCGACCGGTGGGGCGGTTCACGAAGCTGCTGCTCCGCTTCGCGCGCAAGGTCGTCACGCTCAACAAGCTCGCCGCCGCGTGGGTCGAGAC
>JAEUJR010000505.1 GCA_016793585.1 Archangium sp. | reverse complement strand
CGCCGCCTCCCGTGGCCGAACCACCGCCGGTGCCGCTCGGGAAGACACAGGTGCCGTTGGTGCAGATGTTCGAGCCCAGACAGTTGCCGCTGCAGCACGGCTGGTTCGTCTGCCCGCAGCGAATGCACAGGCCGCGGCTGCACGAGAACGACGAGTTGCACATCTGATTCGTGCAGCAGACCTCGCCTTCACCACCACAGACCGCCGCGCCGCCGCCTCCTGTTCCCGACGTTCCTCCGCCCGTGGCCGAGCCGCCGCCCGTGCCCGAGGTGTCTGCGACGCAACGCCCCTGGGCGCTACAGGTCTGGCCGTTCGCGCACACCAGGCAGGTGATGCCGCCCGTGCCGCACGTGGTGCGGTTCTGCTTCATCACCCCGAGACACTCTCCAGCCTCGGTGCAGCACCCGGAGCAGTTCGACGGCTGGCACTTCGGAGGCATCGTCGGACCGCAGCTGAGAATGAACGCCAGGGCGACGAGCGACAGCGAAACTCGAATCATGGACGCCATGCTACGCGCAGCCCTAGGGTCCGCGCACCATGACTTCGGCTGAAGCCGCCACCTGGTACTTCAAGAAGGCCGCGCGCATCATGGACGTGGGTGAGCGAATCGAGACGCTCCTCGCCACGCCCTTGCGCAGCGTCAGTGTGCAGGTGTCCATCGAGCTCGACAACGGAGAGATCCGCACGTTCAAGGGGTACCGCGTGCAGCACGACAACGCGCGCGGGCCCATGAAGGGAGGCCTGCGGTTTCACCCCGACGTCAACGAAGACGAGGTGCTGGGCCTCTCGTCGCTCATGACGTGGAAGACGGCGGTCGTGAACCTGCCGTTCGGCGGCTCCAAGGGTGGCATTCAGTGCAACCCGGCCGAGCTCTCGGTGAAGGAGCTCGAGCGCCTCACCCGCAAGTTCGTCGATCAGATTCACGACGTCATCGGCCCGACCCGCGACATTCCCGGGCCCGACATGAACACCAACCCCCAGGTCATGGCGTGGATCATGGACCAGTACTCGCGCTACCACGGCCACTCGCCGGCGGTGGTGACGGGCAAGCCCATCGATCTCTATGGCAGCCGTGGGCGTGAAGCGGCGACCGCGCGTGGCCTGCAGTTCATCGCCCGCGAGATCTTGCGCGACGTCGGCCAGCAGGTGCCGGGCACGCGCTTCGCGATTCAGGGCTTCGGCAACGTCGGCTCCCACGCGGCGCGGCTGTTCCACGAAGACGGCGGAAAGATCGTCGCCGTCAGCGACGTGCACGGCGGCGTGCAGAACCCGAAGGGGCTCGACGTCGCGGCGCTGTTCGATCACGTCAAGCGCAACGGCACCGTGCGCGGCTTCACCGGCGGCACGCCCTGTCGCAACGAAGACGTGCTCGTGACCGACTGCGACGTGCTCGTGCCTGCGGCCATCGGTGGCGTCATCGACAAGCGGGTCGCCGCCGAGGTGCGCGCGCGCATCGTGCTCGAAGGTGCGAATGGCCCGTGTACGCCCGACGCCGACGAGGTGTTCGAGCAGCGCGGCGTGCTCGTGGTGCCCGACATTCTCGCGAACGCCGGCGGCGTCACCGTCAGCTACTTCGAGTGGGTGCAGAACATGCAGCACGTCACCTGGGAAGAAGACCGGGTGAACGCCGAGCTGCAGCGGGTGATGAAGGAGGCCTACGAGAAGGTCGGGCAGATCTCCCGCACCCGAAAGCTGCCGCTTCGCACCAGCGCGTACGTGCTGGCCATCGGCCGCGTCGGCAAGGCCACCGTGTTGCGCGGCATCTGACGTCTCATTCGCGAGGACCTCATGTCGATTCCTGCATCGCTGCTCAAGAAGCTCGTTCAGATTCCCATCTTCCAGGGCCTCACGGTGCCCGAGGCGGCGGAGTTCTTCGAGGTCGCGCTCGAGCAGACGATCGAGAAGGGCCGCACGGTCTTTCGGGAAGGCGACGAAGGCGACGCGCTCTACGTGATTCTCTCGGGTGAGGTGTCGATCACCAAGAAGTCGGTCGAGCTCGCGACGTTGTCGACCCACGCGGTCGTCGGCGAGATGAGCCTGGTGAGCCCCGGAGACACGCGCTCGGCCACCGCGCTGGCGAAGACCGACATCGCGGTGCTGAAGATCCCCAGCAAGCGCGTGCAGAAGCTGATCAAGGGCGATCACCTGGCATCGTTGAAGGTGGTCGCGAACCTCGCGCAGGTGATGGCGCAGCGGCTCGGCGCCATCAACGATCGCCTCGTCTCGGGCGACTCGAAGAAGAAGCCCGAAGCCAAGAAGGAAGAGCTCGCCGAGTTCGCGGGCATCTTGAACCGCTGGTCGTTCTGATTCGTTCCGCCGCAAGTCGGAGGCCGCTCGATGTTCGTCTCGTCGCTCGCGGTGCTCCTCGCGGCAGCTCCGACGGCGCAGAGCGCCGAGACGTTCGCCAAAGCCCAGCAGTGGGAGGAGCTGTACCTCGCGTTCGCGGCGGTCTCTCCGAAGGGCTACCCCGCCAAAGACGGCAAACGCATCGCGCAGGCGCTCTCGAAGGGCTGCGACGCGTTGCTGCCAGCTGACGCGGTGATGGCGTATTCGCTCGGAGAGAAGAGCGTCGCCTTCGTCAGCGAGCCAGGAGCCGTCGTCTGCACCGCCAAGGCCGCCATCAAGACCGATCAACGCTCGGCCGCCGACGAGGCGCTGCGTGCCGGCCTCAAGAAGCACCCCAAAGACGGCGCCATCTCGATCGAGCTGGCGAAGCTGATGATGGAGGAGAAAGACGGGCAGGGCGCCGTGCAGGTGCTCTCTCAGGTTCCGAAGAGCTCGAAGCAGTTCTCCGAGGCCCAGACGCTGTTGCTCTCGGCGAAGGTGATGGCCGAGGAGTCAGCCTCGGCGCGCGCCGAGCTGGTGGCTCGCGAGAAGAAGCCGTCAGGCAGCGTCGCGGTCGAGCCACCGTCCATGCCGACCGATGGTGAAGACGACGAGCCCGCCCCGCCGACCCGTGGGCCACCGAGGCCGCCAAAGCTGATCGAGTCGCGCTCGTACGAGTCGAGCGTCGACGAAGAAGGTCGCCGCATTCGGCAGAACGCGTACTTTCGCTTCCGCTACTTCAACGCCCAGCGCGACTTCGGTCAGCGCGCCGACTACGAGGGCAGGGTGCAGGGGGCGCTCGAAGAGGCCCGCCTCGCCGCCCGCAACGTGATGGGCGTCGCGCGCGAGAGCGCCGTCGACGTCATTCTCTACTCGAAGGCCGAGTTCACCATGCACCACGGGCCCTGGGCGGCCGCGGCGATCGCGGGCTTCTACTCGGGCAGCGCGATTCGCATGAACGACTCCGCCGAGATCAACCCCCGCAACCAGGCCACGCTGGTGCACGAGTACGTTCACGCCGTCGTCGACGAGCTCTGCTCGTTCAACACGAACGGGCTGCCGAAGTGGGTCAACGAAGGGCTCGCCGAATACGTCGAGTGGGAGTTCACCGGCCGAACCCGCCCCGAGGGCCGCTATGACGCGTACATTCGGCAGCTCGCCGCGCAGAACAAGCTGCCCTCCTTGTCGGGCATGCGTGATGACCCGCTGATCTCGGGCTCCGACCCCGGGCTGCTGTACTCGTACGCGGCCATGACGATGCGCAGCTACGTGCGCCGCTACGGCATGCCCGATCTCATCTCGCTGCTCCGCGATGTCGGCAAAGGCGCCCGCTTCGAGAAGGCCTTCACCCAGCACACCTCCACCGACCTCGCCCAGTTCGAGGAGTCGGTTCGCGACGAAATCGCCTCCCGGTGACGTGTTCTTTGGGAACTGTGAAAAACGCGGGCTAAGCTCGCGCCGTTCTTATGTCTGACACTCAGGCAGCCATGCGCGAGTTCCGCTTCCTCGACGACAAGCGGAAGACGAACGGGCTGACACCTCAAGAAGAGCAGCGTTGGTACGAGCTCGCGGCGCAGCTCGGCGTCGACATGAGCCAGTACGGCCAGTGGGGCGCTGACGGCCAGTGGTACCCGTACCCTGCGGGCTACGACCCCAATCAGCAGTGGGCGCAGCAACAACAGCAGTCCGGCTACTACGACCCGAACCAGCCCCAGCAACAGCAGTGGTACGGGCAGGATCAGCAGCAGCCGTACTACGACCCCAATCAGGCGCCGTACGATCCGAACCAGGGTGCGTACGATGCCAACCAGGCGCCGCCCTACGATCCGAATCAGCAGGCGCCGTACGACCCGAACCAACCCTACGACCCCAACCAGCAGGGCTACGGCTTTCAGCAGCCCCAGTACGACCCCAATCAGTATCAGCAGTACGCGCAGCAGCCCGGCTACGCGCCGGCGCAGCAGTGGTACGGGCAGCAGCAGGGGTACTACCCGAACCAGCAGCCGGGGTACGGCTACGCGCCTCCGCCGCAGCAGGGCTACCAGCCAGTGCCGCAGCCGTGGCCGGGCCAGCACGCGCCGGTGCCTGCGCCGCCGTGGGCTTCGCAGCAGCAGCCTGCACAACCGTGGCAGCAACCGCCTGCCCCACTGCCTCCCGCGGCCCAGCCCGACGAGGTGATGGAGATCTCGGACGACGAGGTCTCTCCCGTTCCGACCGCGCCGCCGCCGCGCCCGAACCCGCTCCCGCCGCTCAACCTGTCGGTGGGCAACGACTCGGTCGACGATCTGCGCTCGGCGCTGCTCGACGAAGTGCCGGCCGCTCCTGCTCCGGCAGCCGAGCCGCCGCCCGTGAAGCTGCCTGCGATGCCCCTCTTCGGAGGCGCCGGCTTCTCGAAGGCCCCGCCCCCCGAGCGAAAGGTCGAGGCGACCGCCGTCTCCTCGCTCCTGCCGGGCCCCGCAGACGAACTGCCGCTCGTCGATGCCGCCGGCTCGAAGGGGGCCGAGACGCAGATCGAAGCGGCCGCCGCGAACGCCCTCAGCGATTCGCCCGTTGCCGACGAGATCGCCGAAGCGTCGATCTCCCAGGTCACCGAGATCTCCGACGTCGAAGTGTCGATGGGCGAAGTGCCCACCGTCTCTCCGAGTGGCGTGACCGAGCTGCCGAGCGACTCCGTCACCGAGATGCTGCCCGACCTGCCGATGCTCGAGGCGAAGAAGCCCGCGCCGGTCATGGCCGAGCTCAACGCCGACGTGGTGATCGACCCGACCCCGAGCATGGTGATGGATGCGGGGGCCGTCGAAGCCGTTCTCGACCCGACCCCGAGCATGATGCTCGACGTGCCGCCGCTCGAAGAGCCCGCGGCGCCTGTCTCGCTGCTCGACGTGCCAGCGCCGGTGCCCGAGCCCGAAGTGCCTGCGGCGGCGCCTGCCTCGCTGCTCGACGTGCCAGCGCTGGCGCCCGAGCCCGAGGTGGCCGCCCAGCCCATCGTCGACAGCGCTGCGCCGGTCATCGCTGCGCTGCCCGAGGTCGAGATCACGGCGAGCCTCGACGCTCCGGTGGCGTTCGCCGAGCCCCAGGGACCAGTCGATGTTCCGGTGACGTTCGCAGAGCCGGCTGGAGTCGAGCTGGCCGCGAGCCAGCCCGTCGTCGTCGAGGCTGCGGTTGTCGAGGCCGCTCCGACGCAGCCCGAGCCGAGCATCATCGTGGCTGAGCAGGTCGACGCGCCGGTGGTCATGGCGGAGCCGATGATTGCCGCTCCCGCCGAGCTGCCGGTGATGATGGCCGAGCCCGTCGAAGCCGCGGTCGCCGTCGAGGCGCCGCTCGCGGTCGAGCCTTCTGCGCCCTTCATCGAAGACGAGGTGGCGCCGACCGAGCCCAGCCTCTCGCTGGCCCAGGCGGTGGCTGCACAGACTCCAGGGCTGCTCGGCGACGTGCCTGCCCCGGCGCCAGTCGAGGCTCCCACGCCGATCGTTGAAGCCGAGTCTTTCGATGTCTCGATGGCCGAGCCTGCCGCTGACTCGAACTGGGCCGCCGTCGTCGAGGCCTCGCGAGTGCCCGAGCACCCCGCACCGACCGCTGGGTCGATCGACGACCTGCCAGTCATCGAGTCGACGCCCGAGCCCATCGTCGCCGGAAGCAGCGTGGAGCCAGCGCTCGACGAGCTGCCGGTCGTGAGTGGCGAAGGCGTCATCGAAGCGACGGTCGTGCCCTCGTCTCCATCGTCGGCGTTCGACGCCCTGGCCATTCCGCCGCCGCTGCCTTCGACGCCCTCGAGCGCTCGCGTCGCGTCGTCTGCGGTGCCGCACCCCACCTCCGAGGTCTCGATCGATTCGTGGGACGAGACGCCCGTCACCCAGAACGATCTCCCCGCCGCGGTTTCGGCTGCCGAGGCCCCGAAGGCCGAAGTGTTCGCCTCGAGCTGGGAAGAGCCGGCCGTTCCCGTCGCTCCGCAGGCCGAAGTGTTCGCCTCGAGCTGGGAAGCGCCGGCCGCTCCCGTCGCTCCGAAGGCTGAGGTGTTCGCCTCGAGCTGGGAAGAGCCGGTGGCTGCACCCCAGGCCGAGGTGTTTGCCTCGAGCTGGGAAGAGCCTGCGCCCGCTGCCTCAGCGCCGCAGACCGAGGTGTTCGCCTCGAGTTGGGAAGAACCTGCACCCGCCGCCCCAGCGCCGCAGACCGAAGTGTTCGCCCAGAGCTGGGAGGCCCCGGCGCCTGCCACCGAGCCCGAGGTCTTCGCGAGCAACTGGGACAACGCGGTGCCCGGCGCCGAGCTCTCGGGGAACGCGGACGACAAGGTGGAGCTCGCCAGCAACGCCGAGTTCATTCAGGGCAGCCTGCAGTCCGAGTTGCCCACGATGGACGTCGGCGACGTCGCCATCGACAACGAACCGTTCGAGGTCGAGTCAGGCCCTGCTGCGAGCCTCGCGACCGGCGTGCTCGACTCCAGCGCCTCGTCCGTCGACGACGCGCCCATCGAGCTCGCCAGCAACGCCGACTTCCTCGGCGCCCAGGCGCTCACCTCGACTGGCGAGAGCTGGCAGCGCAGCGACGCCGGCATCGACGTCGCGGAAGAGCCCGAAGGCGAGATCATTCAGGGCATCGTGGTGGAGGAAGAGCCCACGGCCGAGCCGGGGTGGGACGCGGCGATTCCCGCACCTGCGCGGCCCCTCGACACCCGCGTAGCAGTACCCGTCGCGCCCGCGCCCGTTCCGCCCCCGATGGCGCCGATGCCCGTGCAGCGCGCGCCCGTCGCTCCGCCGCAGCCGGTGGTGCAGCCGCCTGCGCGCGCGATGGCCGATCAGCTGTTCGATCGTTCGGCCACCGTCAGGGGCGGAGGCTCGCCCGTCGTCATCCGCGGCGATCACCGCGTCATCCTCCACACGATGGAGGGCCAGGTGAAGCGGGGCGCCCTGAAGGATCCCGATCTCGGGGCCGAGAACCTCTCGCTCGAAGGCACCGCCGGAGGCGTCGAGTCGATCGCGCTGGGCCGCGTGAAGGCGATCTTCTTCATGCTGGCGCCGGGCGCGCGCTCGCCAGCGGGCGATGGTCAGAAGGTGCGCGTCACGTTCAAAGATGGGCGGCAAGTGGCGGGCTTCTCGCGCGATCACCAGCAGGGTGGGCCAGGCTTCTTCGTCGTGCCCGCCGACAACCGCACCAACACCGAGCGCATCTACATCTATCGCCACGGCGTTCAGACCATCGGCATCGAGGGCTGAGGCTGCTCGGCTCGCGAGGACCGCCGATCGTGCCGCTGCGCGTCGTAGAATTTTCCTCTGCGGCGGGCCTGCCCCCATTGACAGACCGGGCCTACATCGCGCACCTTGTCTTTCATCGTCACACCGCAGGGCCGGAGGTGCGCATGCAGCAAGAGGCCATGGAAAAGCGAGGGTTTCCGCGAATTCCCGTGACGCTTACGGCGCATTGTCGCATCGGCAATCGGTACGTGAAAGACGCGGTCGCCGACCTCTCGGAAGGTGGCCTCTACCTGAAGACCCGCGAGCCTGCGCGAGAGGGCACTCCCGTTCGCGTCGCGCTCGCCCTGCCGTTCGGTGACGGCCCGAAGTACTGCACGCTGGTCGGTTCAGTCGCGCGCGTCGATCGAGATTCGCGCGGGCTGCTTCGGGGCCTCGGCGTGTCGTTCACCAGCGAGCTGCCAGCCGACGATCGCGTGGCGCTCACGGGCTTCTTGAAGAAGCGCTGATCAGTTCAGGTACTGATCGCGATCGCTCTTCTTGCCGTCGATGATCGACAGGTGGCTCGCGCGTTTGCGCAGATCTCTCGAGAGCTGACGTGAGCGCCAGCGCAGCAACAGGTTCGCAGGCGTGTAGCCCTGCACCCACGCGATGGTGATGGCGATGCCGAACAGCTGCGGGAGCACTGCGAACCACGCTCCGGTGACGGCGCTGAGCAACGTGAAGGCCGCTCCGATGACGGCGAAGGCGTAGCCCGACACGGGGAAGCCGAACCAGTTGAGACGGCCCGGGCCGACGATGAGGCCTTGCGCGATCCACACGGCACCGATGGTCGTCAGCCCGCCAAAGAACGTCATCGCCGAGACTGCGGGAGACACGAGCGCGACGAGCACGGTGGCGAGGTTGGCCAGCACGTTCACGCCCAGCACGAACGCCCACAGCTTCTTGCGGCCCCACTGCGCCTCGAGCCAGGTGGCGGTCTGCAGCACGATGATGAGCCCGAAGATGAGGCTCAATGGAGACAGCGGCACCAGAAACGTCGTCGTCACCAGCTGCCAGAACTTGAACTGCGCGATGACGTCGCCGGGTTGAAGGGCGACCTGCTCCATCACGAGGCGCGAGATTCCCGCGATGACCGAGCTCACCACCAACAGCAGCGCCATCTGCCCGCCGGAGCTCGTCGGTGACACCCAGCGCTTCACTTCATTGGCAAAGCTCATTCTTCGTACCCGCCGAACCGTCGTTGTGCCCGAGGTGTTCCGCTGCCGCCAGCCCGGAGCCTGCCCATCAGGAAGAGGGCCACTCCGGCGAGGACTACCGCCGAGATCACCAGGTTCCACCACGGCACCTGCCGCAACGGCCGGGCCTCCTTCGCGAACAGCTCATCGGTGAGCTGGGCCTTCAGCGTCTCGACGGGAACCGCGAAGTTCGCGCTGGCCAGCTTCGATCGCACCACACCGACGACCAGGCCCTCGGCGTCGACCACTGGGCTTCCGCTCGAGCCGGGCTCGGCGTTGATGGCGAGCTGGAGCAACGACTGCTTGTCGGCGTCTGGGAGCGGAACGCCGAGATCGGCGGGCAGGCCCTTTGGCCGAAGCGCGGTCAGCACGCCTTCGTTGAAGGTGAAGTCGAGCCCGAGCGGGTTGCCTGCCATGAAGAGCTGCGAGCCCTCGGTGAGCGCGGCCGAGCTGCCCAGCTTCAGCGGCTCGAGCCCCTTCGCGTCGAGGCGCAGCACCGCGAGATCGTGGGCCTCGTCGAGCAGCAGCAGCCCGGTCACGTCGACGCGCCGCCCGTCGGCGAACACCGCCGTCAAGCTGGGGTGCCCTTCGACGACGTGGTGGTTGGTGACGACGACGCCGTCTTCGCGAATCACGAAGCCGGTGCCGTTGCCCGTGCGCTCGCCCGAGACGGTCGACACCTCGAGCACCACGACGGAGTGCTTGAGGCGCGCGAAGAGGGCCTGACGCGCTTCGGGCGTGACCGAGAGGAGCCCCGAGAGCACCAGGCTCGCCAGCATCGGTTCGCCTCAGCTCTTGTGACGGTAGAAGAGCGTGACGGTGAGGCAGTGGAACTCCTTGTCGGAGCTCTGCGTCACGATCTTGTCGACGATCTCGGCCTGGGGGTTGTCCTTGATCCACTTCGTGATGGTCTCGCCCATCATCTCGCGATCGCGCGCGAGCGTCGTCGAGAAGACCTTCACCCCGGTGAACGGAATCATCGGTCAGCTCCGATCAACGAATGCCGCTCTTCGCGGTGTGCGCGCGGTAGTGCTCGCACAGGCCCGGCTCTTTGCAGGTCGGGCCGATGCCGTCGGGGTGAGCGACGAACGGCGTGCGTTCGGTCTCATCCGTGCCGCAGAGGGCGCACTTGCGCTTGCGGTTCTTTGCGTCCACTCGGCGCTGCTCGGCGATCTTCTTCGCCTGCTCGCGCAGCGTCTTCGCGTCGGGAACGTTGCTGCTCGTCACAGTGCCTCCACGAGTACCGCGATGCCCTGACCACCACCAATACACGCGCTGCCAACACCCCACCGCGCACCGCGTCGCTTCAGCTCATACAGCAGGTGAAGGGTGATGC
>JAEUJR010000464.1 GCA_016793585.1 Archangium sp. | reverse complement strand
CGTCGTTGCCGTCACGCTCGAAGGAAAGGCCGTCGACGTTCGTGCCACGCAGGCCGAGTCGCTCACGCTGCAGAGCGACGGCACGGTCGCGAACACCACGCTCACCAACCTCGCTGCGGTGCGGCCGTACTTCGTCGTGTTGCCCGGCAACGTGATGGCCTCGCAAGACAGCTTCCTCTCGACCGACGGCACGCTGTTGGCTGGAACGCAGCAGGGCGCCGCGCCCGTCGAGCCGCGCGTCACCGGCGTCGTCGACGTGATTCCCACCGCGAAGGCGTGGCTCACGGCCGATGGCACCGTGTTCGCGCAACAGCAGACGAGCCCGTTTCGCGTCGTGCCTGTCTTTCAGCACGAGGGCCTTCGTGCGCTGGAGGGTGATGGCTACCAGACCTTCAGCGGGCAGACGGCCGAGTACCGCCACCACGCGCTCTGGGTTGCCGACGGGCTCGCGTGGTTCCAGCCGTCCGAGATGCCGCTGCGGGTGCTGACGCTGCCGGGCGGCGGCGAGGTGCGAGACGCCTTCGTGCGCGACCGCTGGTGGTTCCTGCTCGGCGCCGACGGGAGGCTGTTCGAAGGAGACAAGCTCTTGCCGTTTCCCTCCGTGCGGCCCGCCGCGCCTGCGCCCGATGTCGGGGTGTTCTGTGACCCGATTCCCTTCACTCCCGGAGGCACGGTGCAGGTGGCGCTGCGAGTGGCGCGTGACGGCTTCGACGGAGCACTGACCCTCACGCCGCGCTCGTTGCCCTCCGACGTCACCGTGCCTGCGGTCTCGATTCCCGCGGGCGCGACGACGGCGACGCTGCCCGTGGCGTTCGCGTCGAGCGGCGTCGTGAGACCGTTCGACCTCGAGTTCGCGCTCGTGGGTGAAGGGCTGACGCGCACCACGTTGTTGCCAGTCGAGCTGCCGAGAGGGCCGCGGCGCGTGACGGTGGCGAGCGACCTCGTGCTCAAGCGCGACGGAACGGTGTGGCGCCTTGCCCTCGCTGGCGCGCCGACGCAGGTGATGGGGCTGTCGAACATCGTCTCCATCACCTCGAACATGGCGCTCGACGCCGACGGAGCCGTGTTCAGCTTCGGTCAGAACCAGCGCGGTGAGCTCGGGCGCGGCACGTACGGTGTGGCTGATCAGGTCCCCGGGCGCGTGACGGGTGTTCCGAAGGCGGTGGCCATCGCGTTCAGCAACGGCGCGGGGTCGCTCACGTCGTTGGTGCTCGACGAACAGGGCCAGGTGTGGCGCTTCGGTTCGACATCGACGACCGACCCCGGCACCGTGACGCCGACGCTGGTGGCGGGGCTCCCGCGCATGGTCGACGTGAACGGAGACGCGAGCCCGGCCGCCCTCGATGCCTCGGGAGCCGTGTGGCTCGTGAATCGCCCGAAGCAGTTCATGAACGCGCCCGTCAATCGCATTGGGCTGGTGCTCGATGGCGCGCCCGCGACGGTCGACCAGAGCTACGGCGTGCCAGGCTCGGGGCGGCTCAACCAGACGGTGAAGGTGCTCTGGTACACGGGCTTCGCGACGCTCACCGATGGCCGCGGCGTGTGGTCGCTCGCGACGGGAGCGGGCCTGTCGTTGATGGCGTTCCTGCCTGGGTCCGAAGGAGCCGTCTACGCGTCACGCGAAGGCGTGGTGGTGAAGGCCGATGGCACCGTGTGGCGGCGGCCGATGAACGGGCCCGCGTTGCAGCAGGTGGGAGGCATCGGCGACGTCGCGATTCCACGCTGAGCCGAACCCTTCGAGACGTGCACCGTCGTTGCGCACGCTCTTGCGCAACCGAGCTCGCCCGGAATGCGCCTGCCCGTTCGTCGTTTCGACCGGCATGCCCACCGACGTGCTGCCCCGCCTCGACTCGATGCTGCCACCTCCGCTGCGTGACGCCCTCGCAGGTCTCGAGCGACGCCAGGCCATTCGCGCCCCGACCGGCCTTCGCTTCGCGTTCGCTGATCAGCTCGCCGCGCTGAACGGAGCCGCCTGGGATGAGGTGACGCGCTCACGTGGGCTCATGCTCTCTCGTCGCTACCTCGAAGCGCTCGAGTCAGCCCGCACGCCGAACGTCGAACACCGCTACGCGCTCGGCTTCGACGGCG